>LFSE01000005.1 GCA_001513075.1 Clostridiales bacterium DTU074
ATCAATAACCTTATGAATATGGCTTTGCTTACCGGTTTCAAGGATAAAATCCCTGTACTAAAACGAACTCTACCCTATTTCTTGCTAAATATTGGCAAGTATTCGTCTTGTCCTTTCTAAAACTTCTTCAGGTACAGCTATACCTGTAGTACCTATCTGCTGTATAGTTATTGATGCAACTATATTGCCTATTAAAGCCGCATCTTGAGGGGACAAACCCGCACACATAGCTGCTACTGTACCAGCAGTAACACTATCACCGGCGCCTGTAATATCTATGGGTCCTTCTACTTTTATAGCAGGGACTTTCACAGTTTTTTTATCACTCACGACCATCTGGCCTTTTTCCCCCATTGTAATAAAAACTGTCTTCCCAGTTTTGTTTTGCAGCTTTTTAGCACATTTTACTACATCATTTTCACTAATACCGTTAGCATTTTCCCCAAATATCCTCATGAGTTCATGGACATTACATTTAACCATTATGTCAGTAAAATCATCAATATATGCCCTGGAATCCGCATATATGATAAAGTCTTTTTTGCTACGTGCCATCTTGGAAATGGCCTTTTTTACCCTAGTCGTTACCACGCCACAATCCTTTTCAGTTACCTGATCCACCACTATCACGGCATCTACCAGCGACAATAGATCGTAAAGCCCTTCTATCACCTGATCCTCCAATTCTGTAGGAGTCGGTGTCCAGTTCTTTATATCCAGCCTGTTCATTTCTGTTTCTACTCCATTTTTAATGCTCATGGGTTTAGTATAAGTGGGCGTAACCCTATATGGAGTTTTAATAAGCCCACTGGTATCTGCTTTAATTGCTTTTAATCCCTTTTCCAGGTCGTATCCCTCGCCATCTTCGCCAATGATACCCAGTGTTATAACTCTTCCCACTCCCAGTGCCTTTAAATTGTTAACCACTGTACCCGCAGCTCCAGGGCTCAACCTCTTATTAACAACTTGGTATGCCGTAAGACCAGTTTCCAGGGATGGTTCATCCTTCGCTCTATCTACTATTAGGTATTTATCTAAGAAATAATCTCCTACGACTAAAATAGTAACTTCTGGGAATTTTAATACCATTTTACCTACATCCTCATAAATCAATTAACTTCACCGCCTTCTGCTTTTACTAATAATTTGCGCGCCAGATTACTAATTGTAGCCCTATGATCTCCTTGAATGTAATAGCTTTCTCCCCCATCACTAACAGTCCTGACCAGGATGGTCTTCCATGGCCTGAAATAATATCGGGGATCAGATTTCGGTGGTTGTTCTCTATAATTTTTTTGTTCCAAAGGTAAAATATCAAAGACCGCTGTGGTAAAATGAACTATCATACGCCCTTCTTGTAACGCTACATTCCGTGCCATAGACAATGCCTTTAAATATACCTCTGGTCCTGTAACCGCTGACCCAAAATTTATAAAAACCCCGCCTTCCAGATTAGTGATAGATTGAGCAAAAATGAGGAAATCTCGATAAGATGCTTCTCCCAGAGCAGCCGCATCACAATTAGGATGCTCGTGGATGATATCAAGACCTATACCCACGTGTACCGTGACAGGAACCTGCATGCGATAACCCGCTGCCATAAGGCTTATATCTTTATATGGAAAATTTCCGATTTCTATCATCTTTCCAATGGCTTCCCCCAACCCAATCTTTTCTCTTACAGCCATCTTTGCAGCCTCGTTTATCTGCCCTGTTTCTTTCCAAAGACCAAATTGTCCTTCCCTTATATATCTTGCCACGCTTTCTGTCGTAGCTCCGATCAAACTGAATTCAAAATCGTGTATGGCTCCCGCTCCATTTAGTGCAAAATGAGTTACAAGGCTTTTTTTCATCAATTCTATTAAAAAACGTGAAACCCCTGACCGTATAACATGGGCTCCCATCATAAATATTACAGCAGAACCCTTCTCTCTTGCCTTTAATATGCACTCAGCTAAAATGTCTATTTGAGGGTGATCAAATGCAGGTATCTCCCCATCAAGTTGAAGCATACAATTTAAATCCAAGTCATGTTTTCTCTCTGATAACGGTTTCAGTTTTAACCTGCTCCTATCAAACTCTTTATATGGCATTAGTCCTTCCCTTCTTTCTAAAAATTTAATTGCAAATTAATTATGCAATAACTATACAATAAAGATTAGCTGAAATCATGTAGAAAATAAATAATCTATAATATCTTGGGTCTTTCTGTAATTAGGTATTATTATATCAGCACCTGCCTTTATCAACCTATTCCTTTTCCACTGATTAATACCTTCTTTACGCACTTCATCAGAAGCAACTCCTACTGCCAATCCCCCTGCGCTTTTTACATTTTCTATTTCCACAAAACCATCACCAAATCCCAGCAACTCGTCGCCTGATAGATGGTGTTTTTCTATCATATAGTTAATAACTTTAGCCTTAGAAAATAATTTATACTGATCTTGTGCACCATATATACCGTCAAAGAACACATCAATGCCCAGGCTTTTGGCTTCATCTAATACATAGGGCTCATCAGTACCACTGGCCAAATAAAGTACAAGTCCTTTCTCCTTTAATGCAGTTAACAGTTCAAAAGTCCCAGGGACCACCATATCTTCAGGGATAATCTTTCTGGATTTTAGCCCTTCTATCCTATGGCGAATCCTCTTCATCAAACGCCTGTTATACTCTCTTTTATACTCTAAGGGTTCAAGAGGTATCCCACCCCTTTTCCTGACCTCTTCTGCCAATTGTATCGCTTGATAAATAGTCTCTTTGCCTGTAAGTAAATCCACAAAATCTGTAACACACTTTTCTAAGCTTTCTTCATCTTCAGCCAGGGGTGTTTCTTTTAAAACAGCCAAAAAATAAGAGATCATAACCCCCTGCCATCCTTCTCTTATAAGACTTAATGTGCCATCAAAATCAAAAATCGCTGCTTTAAAATTTCCCCTTCTAACATCATCACGGATAACTTCAATTCCCCAGTAAGGATCCGGTTGATATATCACTATAACCCTCCTTAATGTCCATGAACCAATTTTCTTCATGGTAATTTATTATTCCCAACAACACAGATAATAGCGTCTGTGAATAATCATTATTAGCGCCAGTTATATTATACTAAAACTGTAACATTGATACGTATAATAAATTTAGAAAAAGCTATATATACTTAGTTTCCATTGAAAAAGTCGTAAATTTAAGCTATTACTTTCCCTTATCTGTTGTTGTATAGCGTTATACTGCTAAAGCTTTGTCCATATCATGGTTTCTATTTTCCTTTTTTATCCTAATTTATCATAATTGGGCCAGTTTCTAAGTGAATCATCAGAAGGGTTTCCTTCGAATACATCATAATGGGGTATTACTCCTTCTTCCGATTCTCCAATTAGTAATTTATGCCTGTTACAAATTCTTACTACAGCGCCATTGGTTGCTTCAGTTATTCTGTTTACTGTGCGGGTAATGACCCGGACACAATCTTCAAGCAATCCAGCATCTGTACGATAGTGGATTTTTGACTCGACAACGGTGGTATCGATTCGTGCTTTCCGGTCTTTTATCCTCTTTTCTTGTATCGCTTTGGCAATGATAATCTTATTGAGTTCGTCAAAAGTATCATTGCCAAATAGTTTGGTTAGTTTACAATGAGTTTAACCATCCGGAACATTAGAGTCCAACGATATATGGCAGAATCTTCTCCATTTGATGCTATCTGAAACTCGCTCTTGTAATTCTTCATAACTTAAGGAATACATCATCAAGATACTCATCGAGCATTGATAGTTCATCATCAAGCTCTGTTAATTCCTCTGGAATCAGATCGGCAAAAGAAATTTGTCGATTATCAATTACTAACATTTTTCAAACCTCCCGGAAGGATATTCCCAACTGGAATTCTAATATATTATTTGTTCCCGTTGGGCGTCGATTTAGGTTTTTATCTTTATTACTAATTCGACATCCAATTGGGAATTACTTTTGGTAGGAAAACATTACTACAATTTTTTTTACTTTTTCAATGAGAACTACTTACCAATTTGGAGCGGCCGATGGTTTTTCCTTCTTCATTTTGGGAACTTAATTATTAATGATCGATTTATTCGACAATTAATTTTTTACATAAATATCGACCTGAATTTTTCCAGTCGGTAATATTGGTATTCTCATTTATTTCTTCATAATAATCCGTAAGAATCTACGAATTAATCACCTTGTTTTATACAAAAAGTCAGATACCATGAATATTCTCCTTTTGCATTCAAAACACTATTATGTTTATATAATCTTGCTAGATCAGGTCTATCAAAGGACCCCGTACAAGGCTCCAGTGCTAGATTATTAAATCCATGAAAAGATCCCTCATTTACCCATATCCCAAGATATGGAACTTTGTCTTCCGGAAATGACAGAATTATAGCTGAATTATCGCTACTATACCTATATCCACACCAGCCTTCTGGTATCCTGTCTTTGAAATAGAACTTATAGCTGTTACCTTTTTCACCCTTTATAGAAGTGATATCAATCTTTTGAACAACACCATCTCTACGTCTAGCTTCAGGCCATGACATCACATCCCCATACATCCCAAAATCTTTATCCATAGAAAATATACATGTTACAACTTGCCCTTCTTTATACGGAACGAGTATTTCACCACCTTCCTCAGAATATATCATCGCATGAGCTGCCCAAATAAAATCCATATCAAAATAACTTAAGTTAGTAACCCTATAGTTTATATTCAATTCATTATCTGATTTAAAACGAACCCATTTTTCAAGTTTATATGGAAATCTTACACCAAATACATACATATACAAACAATCATTCTGAATTATATAGTCCCATTTTAAACCACACACTTCCCCGTGATCAGGCACCTTTATACCCGACCATGGATAAGTATCATAATAAAAGCTGTCTATGGTAGGAAACATATCATCAAAACCACTGCATTCCGACTCAACGTAATTTCCATCATACTGTAGTATCTTATACTCTGGATTTTCAGCCTGAACTAGAAACTCTTTTGATAACCCTTTATGTATCAAGGATGCCATCTTTCCTCCGAGTTCGGGCAAAAATTTAACTTTAAGAGTTTTACTTTCCAATGTAATTGCATTTTGATCTTTATAAACTGAATTGTATATTTTAGTTGACATAAAATCCCACCACCGTTTTTAATTTCTCAACTCAATCATTTTATTTTATCTCCATTTTGTACACAGATTATATATCAAAAATTATTATAATTACATCTCTTAGTGCAAAGCAACTATCCTAATTAAGTCAAAACCAAGCAATCTCTGGTGTGCATTCACTAATTATCACGAAGCATATCCTCCGGGAATGGATAAACACCATCCATTCCAAATCGCTTCCAATTCCGTTCAAATTTACTTACCATGTCACCTATTAACTATAGCAGTGACATCAAATGCAAATGGTGTTTCATCATCTTCATGAGTTCATAAAAATATGCCATTTAACTATACATCAGCATAATAATCAACCGTCCCATAACAGATGAGTATTCGCTCACCTGAAGTACTTAATATCTTCGAAAAAATTTATACCAATATCATGTCATACCACAGCAACCAGGAAAAAGCTCCTGAATAATACCTGGGACAGGAGCATCTTCTGCTTCATTTACAGACCCAAGGTTAAACCATTGTTCTTCTTTCCCTCTGCTCTCCGGATCCATTGCAAGTTTCTATATGCCCGAAAGTTTCTGACGTTTGCTGTCTATTTTCATAAATATTACACTCCCCATTGACGAATCTAAATACATACAAATATATTAAGCTACTACTACGTATGAAAACCTTCATACATAAAATAATCACCCTGTGTTATAAAAACCAATTGGGCATTACTGGCATACTTCTTAAGAGCAATCTGAAATGCCTGTGGATCGCCATTATGTTCTTTAAAGGTCCAATAATGACAAGGAATAGCCACTCGCGCCTTTGTATCTACAACAAGCTTAGCTGCCTCATCAGGATTCAAATTTCCAAACTGTCCATTAATTGGTAAAATAATAATATCGGGGTTAAAATCTATTGCTTCTTTCATCTTT
>LFSE01000125.1 GCA_001513075.1 Clostridiales bacterium DTU074
GGCCCGCAGATCGTTCGGGTCAGGCCTTCGCTCCACAAGGCCGGCTCTTTCCAGCTTTTGTAAAAGACTGGTGGCCGAGGCAGGAGTGATGAACAGCTTATCACTTAACTGTCGCTGACTGATTCCTTCGTTTGCTGCAATGACTGCTAAAGCGATGGGCTGCCCGTGCTCCAAGCCGTGATTGTGAGCAAGTCTTCTAAACAGATCCCGGTGCATCTTTGATGTATGGGCAAACAGGCGCCCTAACGGCTCTTTTTCCAAATTAATAGAATTCAAATTGATCACCATCCTAACAATAAAATTAATTAGTTAGCTATCTAATTATCATCATGATTTGTATTCTACCTCAGCCATTAATATTTGTCAATCGGATTTTTATTTTTTGGGATACCTTTTATGACCGTTTAATACTTATTATCCCTATAATAGCTAGTAGTGTTAATGCACACAACAAGTACATAACATTGTAGCCTAATGCAACAGTTAGGGTGTAACCGGCGATTGCTCCCACAGCAGCTCCAAAATCACTGGCTGTCATGAAGGAACCAAGGATATTTCTGTTTTCAGCCATAGAATGATGGACTACGGCCGTTGCATCCAAAATATTTTTTAAAGCTATGGAGCCGGCAAAAGCCAAAACGATACCAAAGGAGATTGCAAAAAAGGAATGGGAAAAAGCTATAATAATCAGCGATAATGCCTGCATACAGCATGTTATTATAATCAAATATAAATGCTTATCCGTCCATAAAGCCGATTCCGCAGCTTATTCTATGGTTTTTACTTCTTTTTTGTATATGTTTGGAGTTCCGTTCCAATATTAAGAATTAATCCATTGAAATTTCGCCGTTGCGGTTAAGCGTACCATCGTAATCAGATGCAATAAGTCGTTTTAACATGTTCAAATCCCTTCTTAAAATGATATATCTGGGCTATAGTACATTATTATAATATAAATATGAAAAAGTTCTATATAAATCTCAGACTTATCTGCCTTTGGAAATTGGATCAGTATATGAAATTTTGGACAGTCTCCCTTGACAAACCGAAGCGTGCATACTATTCTTTAGTTGATATTAGTATTGCCTATGGGATGATGAGGAGATGAAGGATGTGGCCGATGAAATTGTTAATGCCGAGGGATTGACTGAGGAAGAGTTTTTGAAACGGTATGATCCTGATAAATATGCTTCTAATAATCCGGCAGTAACGGTTGATATACTGTTGTTTACCCTGATGGGTGACGAAGGAGAGCAGCAGAATAGTAATTCTTCCAAGCATTTGCAGGTGCTGATGATAAAGAGGGGTGATCATCCATTCATGGGTAAATGGGCTCTTCCGGGCGGTTTCGTTAATCGGGGAGAGGATGTGGAAGAGGCTGCTAAACGAGAGCTTAAAGAGGAGACCGGTGTGGAAGATGTGTACCTGGAACAGTTATACACCTGGGGTGCCCCGGGGCGGGATCCCAGAACCCATGTCGTGAGCATTTCGTACATGGCGTTGGTGGATGGTTCCAGGTTAAATGTTTTTGCCGGTGATGATGCAAGGGATGCAAGGTGGTTCAAAATCGGCTTAAAGCTAATAAAGCAAAGAAAGGAAACCCATGATGGCGAATACATTTCAGAAAGGGAATACGAGCTAGCCCTTTCCAATGAAGACAATAAATTAAAGGGTGTGGTAAAGCTTATCAGGTCGGTGAAAGACGGGATAGTCAGGACAAGGTATGAGCTTGTTGAGGCACATGGGATTGCATTTGATCATACTGTAATAATAGTGCATGCTCTGTTGCAACTGCGAAAAAGGGTCTGGTATACCCCGATGCTTTTCAGTCTCATGCCCAAATATTTTACTTTGGAACAAATCAAGAAGGCTTATGAAGCAGTTATGGATATGGAATTGAACACCAGGAGCTTTCATGAAAAGATTTTCAAGACATCGAAAATGATAATAAAAGCGGACAATGCCCACTTGGAATCCCCACCGGATGCGGTATATACGCTGAATCCCGAGTGGGATGATTCTGAGCTGTTATAATAATTTGATTGGGAGATGACGAATTTGGTGAAAATTGATTGGAAAGAAAAAAAGAACCTTACAATGCTTACCGACTTTTACGAGCTTACCATGTCCAACGGGTATTTTCAGCATGGCCTTAAAGATACAGTAGCCTACTTCGATATGTTTTTCAGGAAGGTGCCGGACGGGGGCGGTTTTGCCATAATGGCCGGTGTTGAACAGCTGATAGAATACCTGAACAATTTACGCTTTACCCAGGAGGATCTGGATTATCTGCACAGTAAAAAGATATTCAGCCAGGAATTTTTGGAGTATTTGGAAAATTTTGAATTTACCTGCGATGTGTGGGCAATACCCGAAGGTACTCCCATCTTCCCCAACGAACCAATTGTAACAGTGGTCGGCCCTGTAATTCAGGCCCAGTTTGTTGAAACTATGGTTCTTCTGTCAATCAACCATCAAAGTCTTATTGCAACCAAGGCCAACCGGATTGTGCGAGCTGCTCAGGGAAGGCCGGTTATGGAGTTTGGTTCCCGACGGGCACAGAGCTATGACGGGGCGGTTTTGGGAGCCAGAGCCGCTTATATAGGTGGTTGCGTTGGTACCGCCTGCGCTATTGCAGACAGGGATTTTGGTGTACCGGCGATGGGAACGATGGCTCACAGTTGGGTTCAGATGTTTCCCTCCGAGCTGGAAGCCTTCAGGGCATACGCCAGAACTTACCCCGCCAATTGCATTCTGCTGGTGGACACATATAATGTTTTAAAGAGCGGTGTTCCCAATGCCATAAAGGTGTTTAAGGAAGAAGTTGTACCAAGGGGATTCAGACCGCAGGGTATTCGTATAGATAGCGGGGATATAGCGTATCTGTCAAAAAAAGCGCGGCAAATGCTGGATGATGCGGGGTTTAAAGACTGTAAGATTATTGCTTCCAGCTCCCTTGACGAATATATTATCAGGGACTTACTGCAACAGGGAGCCCAAATTGATTCCTTCGGAGTAGGTGAGAAGCTAATCACCTCCAGCAGCGAACCCGTATTTGGCGGCGTGTATAAGCTGGCGGCGGTACAACAAAACGGGAAGATCATACCGAAGATAAAGATAAGTGAAAACGTTGAGAAAATAACCAATCCCGGCTTCAAACAGGTGTACAGGCTTTACGAACGGGCTACCGGGAAGGCCATTGCCGACGTGATAACCCTGCATGATGAGGTGATCGATGATACCCAACCCTATGAGATATTTGATCCCATTCATACTTGGAAAAGAAAAACTGTGAAGGATTTTGTTGCAAAGAAGCTATTGGTTAAAATATTCGATAAAGGAAAATGTATATATAGAAGTCCGGATATACACACCATCAGGCGCTTTTGTCAGGAACAGGTGAACACCCTGTGGGCCGAGGTTTTAAGGTTTGAAAACCCCCATAATTATTATGTGGATTTATCAAAGCCTTTATGGGATATAAAGCAAAGTCTGCTGAATCAGTATGGTTCACTGTAAACCAATTCAGGGAGGAAGTGGGAATATATTATGAAAATACTGGTCACACCAACAACTTTTAGCAGAAAGAGAACTCCCGACGCCTGGAATATGCTGGATGAGTTTGCTGATGAAATTGTTTTGAATCCGTATGACCGTCCCTTGACGGGAAAGGAGCTTGTTGCGCTTCTTGAAGGGGTTGACGGGTATATTGCGGGTGTTGATGATGTATCTGCCGAGGTAATAGCCCATGCACCCGATTCCTTGAAGGTGATCTCAAGATACGGCGTTGGATATGATCAGGTGGATATTAAAGCCTGCGGCCAAAGGGGTATTGCAGTTACCAACACCCCGGAGGTGAATGCCGAATCAGTAGCTGATCTAACATTCGGACTTATACTATCGGTTGCGCGAAAGATTGCTTTTGCTGACAGGCAAACCAGACAGGGGGGCTGGCCCAGGGTAATCGGAACGGAGCTGTATGACAAGACGCTGGGAATTATGGGTTTGGGCGCCATCGGCAAGAGGGTGGCCAAGCGGGCATTGGGTTTTTCCATGAGGGTATTGGCGTATGACCCGTGGATAGATCATTCTTTTTGTCAGCAATATCAAATAAAGGTATCTTCATTTGATGAAATTCTTGAGCGTTCGGATTTTATATCCTTACACATGCCTCTTACTGCTGATACCAGGCATATTATCAATTCGGATACCATAGCCAGGATGAAGGACGGGGCTATATTGGTTAACACTGCCAGGGGTGGATTGATAGACGAACAGGCTGTTTATAACGCACTGAAGTCCGGAAAACTTGGTGGCTTTGGAGTGGATGTATATGAGATAGAACCACCGGGTTCGTCCCTGTTTTTTGAACTGGATAATACGGTTGTAACACCGCATATAGGTTCCAGTACGGATGAAGCCATGAATGAAATGGGCAAGCTGGCGGTGCAAAACCTGATCGATGTTTTGACCGGAAAGGAATGTCCTTATATCGTAAATCGTGAATATATAAAGCGATAGCTGTTCCCGGTATCCAATCGGCCGGTTTTATAAATTTACAAATAAGCTTGTGATTGCAGAATATGAATTACTTGTCTGATTCTTTACGCAACGATTAAGTTCATTGCTTTTTTCCCTGTGGGGATTACAAATGATTTTTTGGGAATCGATGAGATTACATAGACACGCCGTAAGGCGTGTTTTTTTATTTCAATTGAAAATACTTTATTATTGACAGGTCTAAAACCATGTGCTAGTGTTATAGTGTATTCATTCACTAATACACCAATACACCTAAGCATTTGGGATGCTGCACATCTACCGGGCCGGGTTTGCAGTGCCGGCAGCAACAAAGCAGATTTGAAAGGGGTGATTCCATATAATGTTGAAAAAACCTGCTTTAAATTTGGTAATTGATCCTGACGTTCCCATACCCATCTACGTGCAGATTGTCATACAAATAAAAAGCTTTGTAGCCGGAAAAGTATTGTCTCCTGGTGACAAACTGCCTTCAGTCAGGAAACTCAGCCGTCAGCTTGGAGTAAATCCTAACACCGTTGCAAGGGCATATCAGGAATTGGAACGTGAGGGCATTATACGCACTACACGGGGAATTGGAGCTTTTATCGGAAAAACCACAAAAAGGGTATCACCGCAACAGCGCACCGAACTTCTGAACAAAATCCTGGATTACCTGTTCATAGAGGCTTATCATCTTCAATACAGCAAGGAAGAATTGCGTTCAATATTGATGAAGCGCCTGGAAGAATGGAATCCGGCCGAAAGCAATGAAAAGAGCAGCGAAACGGATACCCAGTTAGAGGAGGTTGAGCCGTGATTGAAATAAAAGAGGTTACAACAATTAGAGATTTGAAGAGGTTTATCGATTTTCAGTTCAAGTTGTATAAGGACAATAAATTTTGGGTCCCACCCCTTAGAATTGATGAAATCAATACCCTCAGGAGGGATAAGAATCCGGCTTTTGAGCATTGTGAAGCCAAATACTGGCTTGCTTTAAAGGATGGAGAAGTAGTAGGCCGCATTGCAGGTATAATAAATAATCTCTATATTGAGAAATGGGGAGCCAAAAATGCTCGGTTTGGATGGATTGATTTCATCGATGATCAAGAGGTGTCAAAAAGGCTGTTGGAGACTGCGGAAGCATGGGCAAGGGATAAGGGTATGACCGGTATACACGGACCCCTGGGCTTTTGCGATCTTGATAGAGAGGGATTGTTGATAGAGGGTTTTGAGGAGATGGGTACCTTTACTACCATCTACAATTATCCCTATTATCCTATTCATTTGGAAAAGCACGGTTATGTTAAGGATGTGGACTGGTTGGAATATGAACTGGAGGTTCCGGAGCAAATTCCCGATGTTATAGAAAAAGCGGCGCAAAATTCACTGAAACGATTTAAACTAAGAGTATTGGAGGCAAAAAAACCGAAGGATTTTTTGCCTTATGTTAAAGGGGTATTTCAGCTTCTTAATAATGCCTACAGCGACTTGTACGGGGTAGTTCCGCTGACCGACAAACAGGTTGAGCTGTATACCAAACAATACTTCAGCTTTGTAAATCCGGATTATGTAAAAGTAATTTTGGATCAAAACAATACCGTAGTGGCATTCGGAATTGCATTTCCATCATTGACGCTGGCTTTGCGCAAGGCCAGGGGCAGGTTGTTTCCCTTTGGATTCATATATATTTTAAATGCATTAAAGCGGAATCATACCATAGATTTATGTTTGGTTGCGGTAAAGCCGGAACTCCAGGGAAAGGGTATTAACGCCATTTTAATGAAGGAGATACACACTAAATGCATTGAAAACGGCATAAAAAAAGCCCAGTGCAATCCGCAGTTGGAGTCAAACATAAAGGTGCGGGCCCAATGGAAATATTTTAATTCAAGGCAACATAAACGCAGAAGGTGTTATTTTAAACCCTTACAATGACGAAAGCCGGGTGTGACCGGTTTTTGAAATAGAATAATATAAGTGCTATAATTGAGTGGGACAACAATGATTGATCCTGAGACATAAAAGAGACCTGCCTGTATAGTCTGCCATGTCAATTAACATTTTATTATAAGAGATTGTTC
>LFSE01000138.1 GCA_001513075.1 Clostridiales bacterium DTU074
ATCATGATGCACAGCCTTTCCAAACCGCACCAATCCCGAAGTTGCCAAAAGGGACCGCTAATTGTCAAAGAAATGGGATAATCCCTGGACTTTAATCTTTCACATCTCTCTTTAAAATCATCGGGAAACCGGGCTGGACATTCGGGATCGTAGCGCTTCTTCATCTCCTCCCAATCCTTCCAGTTTTCCACGGGAAATTTTATGTACTTCCGGGTGACAAAATCCTTGGCATACCTTAAATAACTTACATCATAGCGATCGGATATCTCCACGATGGTGCCCATCCAATCCTGGACCACATAATGTCCTTCTCTATGCTCCAGCACCATTTCCGGAAATTGCGGGATCATTTTAAAGGAGATTCCCAATTCGCTGCGAGGATGCGAAAAAGGAGCATCAATCCCCAATTCCTTGCATAAAGCCTCATAGAAATCCATCCCTTCATCAAGCCCTTCCTTACGCCAGCGCGCCAGCGTGGATTTCCTCGGACCTCCGGGTATAAAAGGAATTTTATCGGGTTGTCCAAATGTCAAAGTTTCAATGTACCTTTCTCTTGCATTCAATTCTTCCACCCGTTTATCATTAACCAAATTTTATGGTTAAATTACGCAACACCTCGGAGCTTACCAGAGAGGCTGAATCTTCATCCAAAAACAGCATCCACTTATCATGGTTCTTTAGAATAGTGGCAGGTATTTCATTGGTTGCATCGCTTCCAAGGGTCAGCTTTATGGCTTCTGCCTTAACTTTATAGGGTACACAGGAAACAATAACCCTGCTTTGCATTATTTGATAGCACGTCATGGTAACGGCCTGCTTGGGAACATCCTCAACCGTTGGAAACCAGCCCTCCCTTACCTGCTGCCGTTTGCATCGTTCATCCAAATCTACCACGATAAAAGCTTCTCTGGTTTCAAAATCCGCCGGAGGATCATTGAAGGCTATATGCCCGTTTTCCCCGATTCCAATAAGCGCCAAATCGACCGGTTTTTTTCTTAGCTCTTCGGTTAAATGCTCAATACTCTTATTAACATCCCCTTCGGTGTTTACAAAATACGCGGCCTTGAGCTTTACCAGACTTGTAAACCTGTCTTTTAGGTATTTTCGAAAGCTGGCAGGATGTGTCTCGGGAATACCTATGTATTCATCCAGGTGAAACATTTCCACCCTGCTCCAGTCAACATTCATCTGAACTAAATGCTTTAATGTATCAAACTGGGAAGCACCGGTGGATAAAACCAGTCGTGCCTCACCTTTTTCAGCAATAGCAGCGTTTAAAATCTCCGCACAATACTTTGCCGCGGCTTGCCCTAACATTTCAGAATTTTTGTAAATATTTACAATCATGGCTTCGTCACCCTTATATCATCCTCAACTTAACAACCATAAACCGGTAGTCGTTGGATCATATCCGTTCAGCCAGGGTATTTTCGGACTTTATCATCTCCACTCCCTTTCAGCCTTGGCCAGTATCTTCAGGGCATCCTCCTCTTCCATCACTGGGAAAAGCAAATACAAGCCGTCAGATCCGTAGCGCTTCACCAGCTTGTCTGCTTTGGAGATCAGTTCATCCGTATCCCCTTCATCCAGGCTGATCCAAAGGGATTTGCCCGCTTCCTTTACCTTATCGTATATGGGATACCACAGCTCGTTTCCACCATCCGGCTTGCCGGCTCCGGGAGTCCATTGCAAGGCCGTCAGCTCCTCCACTTCCATTAAAGCATCCAGATGCTTGATAGCATCAGGCCCATCCAAATGAAACATGGTGTAATCCAGCTTTTGACACTGCTGACGCAAGGAGGGCACAAAAAACTCGCGGAACTGCTTTGGAGACATCAAGGCACAAAAATCACACTGTACCTTGGCTATTCTTCCCGGTCCCCATATATGGAAAGCGGTAAAGCTGCTGCTGCCGTCATTTCCCTTTATTATATTGTACATGGCATCATAATAGATAAAATAGAGAGCGTCTATCTGCTCAATATAGTCCTTTATAATGTCCGGCTGATCTATAATATCGTAGCAAAACTGTTGAGGCCCCCGCAGGACGGAAAGGATATCCAGACTTTCTATTATATCGGGAATGTTAACCAGAAAATCACCATCGGCCAGCTCCTGTCCCCTCAGTATCAGTTCCAAATGGCGTTTCCACCAATAATTATCGGGATCATATGTCAGCGGACCCCATTCACGCCAGTCCGGCTTGACGCATTCGGTATACCATACCGTGTCCCATGCAAAATTCGGCTCCGAACCCAAATATGTCGCCATCGAGCCCGGTCCTATATTTAGATCCAGTGATGGAAAGGCCTCTGCCAAAAAGACATGTGCCCGGCAGAAATTGCGCAACTCCTTTACCCGCCGTTCCACATCAAGGTGCAATTCCTCGGGCGTTTTGGGAGGTTTCACCGGCTCCAAAGGCTCTGTGGGCTCTTTCCGACGGACAACAAGCCTCAGCATGGGCCTATCTATACTGGAATGTTTCCACCAGGCTTTGAATCTCTCTTTGGTTTCTTCCCAATTATCCTTGTATCGCATAGCTCCCTCCTGATCCATAATTTTATATTAATTGAAACGAGCGGAAACACACATTCATCAAATGAACCGAACGGTGCTTTCAGCATCGTTTTTCACATTGACTTAATATACAATTTATATTTAAAAGCTTATATATATTTTCCAGAATGCTATCGTTTTACGCTTCCAGGTGTAGGTTATGTATACGTGGTTTTCGGCACTTACAATTGCGGGATAGGAGAATTCCCCGTCGTGGGACGTTTTAGGCGCCTCATTATGATCAAGTATTAATTCGTCCCTCCATGTCAGCCCATTGTCGTCCGAAACCCTCAACGCTATAGGGGTTCTCTCTACCCAATTGCCCTGTACGGGATTGTACACAAGCACCAGCTTCCCATTCTTCAATTTCACAAGATCAATTCCGCTGTTGTTATTGGGCAGATCGGTAGGATAGGCTTGACACCATGTCATGCCTCCATTCTCAGAATCGCTTCTGTATATGAAACCCTCTGTGCTTCTGGTCAGCATGTGCACTTCCCCCGGCTCCGACTCCCACAACGTGGGCTGAATTATACCTTTATCCATCAACCTTCCATGATCGATCGGAACCATCTCACTCTTGATCCATGTATTGCCATCATCTTCTGATATGTCCACAAAACAATCCCATCTTGTTTCGGTCTCAACGGAAGCAGGGGCTATCCACCTTCCGCTCTGCAGTATAATGGGCTTATTTTTGACGGGCCCCCTGCCACCGATATCTCCTGCAACCAGCTCCCTGGGCTGCGACCAGGTATCCCCTCCGTCTGTTGATGTCATCACCATGGTGTGCCACAACTGCGGATTCAGCCCCACCTTATAGAACAGATACAGCCTGCCATTATTCCCTTTAAACAGGACGGGGTTCCAACATGGAATATTTTCGGCATCGGCCACCTTTACAGGAGAGCTCCACCTGCCATCCTTCCTCCGCGATAGCCATATGGCTACATCGGGATGTTTCTCGTGGGTTCCGCCAAACCAGGAAGCCAGGACTTCATCCCTTTCATGATCCAGCACTATCAAAGTGGAGGCATGACACTGTGGAAAATACTTATCCGGTTCAAAAATACGCTCTCTCAAAAGAACTCTGTGACGCACTTGCACAACCTCTTCCTCCATACATCATTGTCGTCTTCCTGAGAGGCAAACCTGTTGCTGATTAAAACCAAAGCATCAATCCCGATATCGGCCATTCTTTCCCTATGAGTTTTGTATAAGAATTATATTCATTTTTACTTCACCAAAATTTAGGGAACCAGTCCAAAACACCAACAGCAAACAAAGATGGCCAGTTAAATCCTGATTTGAACTTTGCTCTATAGTATTGAACAATATTCTGCCATTACATAGCCAATATAGCACTTCCTGACAGAGTTGTCAAACGTCAATGTTTCCGATTGGCGCGCAATTGTCCCTGAAAAGACAAAAAAAAAGAACATCTCCTATATGATTCCGTTGTGTTATAATGATATAGAAGGAGAAACAGTGGGCGATGGAAGAACCGGTAAACTAAGACCAGTACCGTGATATTATTATTTGTAGGAGGAGGTCTTATCTGTGAGAAATTTTGAACCTGACTACACGAATATTTTGGATGCTGCCAAGAATAAAAAGCCCAAAAGGCTGCCATTGTATGAGCATATAATTTCCGAACAAATAATGGAACGGATATTAAACAAATCATTTGCAGACCTCATGAACGGAGACATATCAGATAAACGCCAATATATAATGGAATATATAGGATTTTTTAAGGCCATGGGGTATGATACGGTAAGCTTCGAAAGATGCATAGGCCCCGTGATGCCGGGCAGCGGAGCGCTTGGGAATCATAAACCCGGCGTTATAAAGACCCGGGAGGACTTTGAAAAATATCCGTGGGACTCCATACCCGATCTGTTCTTTGAGGAATATTCCGATATCTTCCTTTTACTCAAAGAGGAAATGCCCCCGGGAATGAAAGCCGTAGGCGGTCCAGGCAATGGTGTATTTGAGTGCGTACAGGACGTAGTAGGGTATATGGATCTATGCTACATTCGTACTGACGATCCGGAATTATATAGGAATTTATTCGATAAGGTTGGTACTATTATGTATACCATCTGGGAAAGATTTCTGCCCTTATACGGAGATGTGTATGCGGTTTGCAGGTTTGGAGACGATCTGGGTTTCAAAAGCTCAACCCTCTTACCACCCGATGATATAAGAAATTATATCATCCCCCAATATAAACGCATAATAGATTTAATCCACAGCCATAATAAACCGTTTTTATTCCACTCCTGCGGAAATATATTCTCGGTAATGGATGATATTATTGATGTGGCAGGTATTGATGCCAAGCACTCAAACGAGGACGTCATAGCCCCCTTCTCGGTATGGGTGGAAAAGTACGGAGATCGGATTGGAAATTTTGGTGGTGTGGATACCGATGTTCTATGCCAGAAAAACGAACAGGAAATACGGGAATATACCCTTGATATAATAAACACCGCCATTGAACACAAGGGCTTTGCACTGGGTTCGGGTAACTCGATCCCCGACTACGTACCTGTGGAAGGATATCTGACAATGGTGGAAACCGCCAGAAAATACCGCGGCGAATAATAATACAGGTATCAGTCAAACTCTACCACAATGGTTTCGAACAGTTCCAGCTTGGGAAGGGCAAAGGATAATTCGTTCCTGCCGCCAATACTGTAGTCCAAAACTATACCTCCACACAGCGCTTTTACGCCGGCAACCCGTCCGCCTACCTTCAGGCGAACGGATATATCAAATATGGGTAACGGCTCAAAAAAATGGAATAAAAACACATTTTCCTTTCCCGTACTTCTTTGAAATCATTCCCGGGATCGTGGTTTCCACAGCATAATAGCTCTTTTCGGGCGGGCCAAACATGCACGTGGGGATATATGCTAAATATCTATCACAGTTGTCATCGGTATCCAGCTCCATAAAATCGTCATAGAGATAAACTATATCCAGATCCTCAAGCTCTTGAGAACTCTCTTATCAGCAGGTCTGACCCGATAGAGCTTACGCCATTATGGCTGCCTTTTCCCGGGTAATTTGCCATTTAAGGGACTCTCCATTCAAATACCGTTTCAACTCATCCACCATGTATTTCCCCATGCGATTGCATTCCTTGCCCATAGAACCCGCAATGTGCGGAGTCAGTACAACATTGGGAAGCGTGTATAGAGGTGAACCGGCCTCGGGCGGCTCCGGATATGTTACATCCAGTACAACCTGCAAATCCGTCCGCCTTCTCAACACTTCTATCATCTCTTTCTCCCTCACAATTGCTCCACGTGCGGTATTTATGAATGATGCATTGGGCTTCATAGACTCAAAATGCTTTCCGGTGATCATCCCCTCGGTTTCTTTGAGCCAGGGAGTGTGCAGGGAAACCACATCGGCGAGTTTAAATATCTCATCCAGAGGATACATCTTCACTCCGAGCTCCTCAGCCTCTTCAGGACTTACATACGGATCGTAAGCTATAATATTTAAATCAAAATTTTTAAGCAGCCTGCAGACACGCCTGCCTATCATGCCCAGGGATATGATACCAACGGTTGTACCGTACGCCCCCGGTACCTCTTTAGTCTCAGGATATCTTCCCTCCCGCTTTATCGATAGGGCAAACTCCCATCCCCTCTTAAGGCAAAACAGTATCTGTGATATGGTATATTCGGCCACAGGTATGGCATTCGCAGCGTAAGCGCTCGTAATAACTATGCCTCTGTCCCAGAAGGCATCGCTGACCACCCCTTTTATCGAACCGGCTCCGTAAAACACAGCCTTGAGATTTGGACAAAAAGACAGGAATTCTTCATCCATGTAGGGAGCTCCCCAGCCCGAAAAAATCACTTCGGCGTCTGCCACGAGGGCTGGAGCCTCCTTTATCGATTGGGGTGTCTGAGGAGGGGCGTATATATCGACCAGCTTTCCAATCTCCTCCTGCACCTCTCCTCCATATATAAGCTTAAATGAATTCTTATCCAAAATATATAGCCCTTTCACCATAAGCACCTCTCCTTATGTTACAAATAGGTTTTGCCTCGGTGCGAATTCCCAGGCTCAATACATCTTTTGACATATCCCTATATGCTTCGGTCTTCAACTATTTAAATAAAGGTCTGACGCCCCTCAAGCAACGCCTGCATCATAGGAAGGTTCATACCGCCGTCTACCCGCAGGGTTATACCGGTTACATAAGCAGCTTCTTCGGAGGCTAACCATACTACTGCTTTGGCCACATCCTCTGACCGTGCTACCCTCCTTATAGGAATTGATTGCTGTATCAAATCCACAAAAGCCTTTCTGTCCCCTTCAAGCTCTCGGGTAATGGTCAGACCGGGAGCTACCGCATTCACCCTTATACCGTTGGGTGCCAATTCGTAGGCCATGCTTTCGGTACTCCTGGCCAATGCGGCCTTCATAGCCCCGTATATTGTATCCCTGTCATTGGTCCTTTCCTGGTGCACGGAGGTGATATTGATAATGGAACCACGGGTGCCGGTTTTGACCATCAGCTGGGCAGCGCGCTGAGCACAAAGGTATGCCGCCCGGAAATCCACCTTATAGCACTGCTCCAATCGTTCTATATCCATCTCCAAAAAGGGCTTAAATATTGTAATGCCCGCATTGTTTACCAACACATCCAGCCTGCCCATCTTCTCATAGGCTTCATCAACAATCCTGGCCGGGACATCAATATCGCTTAAATCTCCTACCACTATTTCGGTCTTCCTGCCCAGTTCCCCAATCTTCTGGGCCAGTTGTGCTGCCCCTTCCGGCGTTTGTCGGTGGTGAATCACAACATCATAGCCCTGTCTGGCGAATTCCAGCGCGATACCATGCCCGATTCCTCTTCCCGCTCCCGTCACCAATACAACTTTGTTCATGTCCCAATTCCTCCTCAATTATCTTTTATTTTCTCACGTATTCTACTTCTATTATTATATATTTATACTTCTAACCAGAAACTAAATATGAAAATAATGCTATTTTTCAAGCAGGATTTGCCGTTTTTCACATAATTATGCTTGTTTTCTTCCGCCTCACATGAAGAGTTATAAAAACAAAAGCATGCTGATAAAGTAAAACAGAGCATAACTCTGGAGCATAACACTGACTGCCATATGATATAAATATTTTATTATATTTTATAGCCCTTTACAATGTTTTGTGAAAACCGGCTGGGACCCGTTCAAAAGAATTAAACAATTGTCAGCTGATATGACTGATACCCCACGATTTGTTTGGCCTTGGTCCCATATGGAGTATCAGTGTACCTCCGTCAGCTATATCTTCATGCCTAAACCAAGGTTCATTCAGCGGTTTCCCATTCAATTGGGCAGCTTGGACATACTTATTTTGTTTTGATACGTTAACAGCCTTTATTGTAAATACTTTATTGCTATCCATGCGGATTTTTATATCCTCAAAAATCGGACTACCAATGTCGTATACCGGCTTGCCAGGACACACCGGATAAAAACCTATCGCTGAAAATACAAACCATGACGACATGGCCCCACCGTCCTCATCACCACAAATACCCAAAGGCCCGTCATCGTACCATATATCCATTATCATTCTCACAATTCGCTGCGTCTTCCAAGGTTGACCCGCATAGTTGTACAGATACGGGATGTGAAAGCTTGGCTCATTTCCATGTGCATATTGGCCAATTAATCCCGTAGAATCCGGAAATTGTCCTAAAAACATATATTTGGGCCCGTTATACTGTTCTGTAAACAAAGCATCCAGCCTTTCTGCAAATTTTTGCCTCCCACCCATAAGGTCAATAAGTCCCTCAATATCATGTTGCACATGAAAGGTATATACCCATGAGTTACACTCTGCAGTATAATCCCTGCCTC
Source organism: Clostridiales bacterium DTU074 (assembly GCA_001513075.1). Classification (GTDB taxonomy): domain Bacteria; phylum Bacillota; class Clostridia; order Caldicoprobacterales; family Caldicoprobacteraceae; genus DTU074. The sequence goes on from LFSE01000138.1 coordinate 8,454, forward strand.
CCAGGCCCCCGCCTAACTTGGGATCAAAACCTTCAACCCATTGACCATCCGCATTCCTGGGCGCCATAAATCCTATCCGCTTATCATACAGCTTTCTATAATTTTCTGCGCGTTTTATAAAATATTCATAATCCTCCTTCTTATTTAATGCTTTTGCCATTTGAGCAATACACCAATCGTCGTAACACCATTCTAAAGTGACCGACACAGCCTGGCGCCTCTCAAAGGGATGAACCTCTCTCACCGTTTCTTTTTCATCCTTATTCAGCGCCGGGAAAAAACCTTTCTCGAGATATACCTTATCAAGCTGGGTCAGCGGGCCTTTTCTCCACGGCAGTTTTGTACATTCCATGGCATTTCTTTTCATGGCTTCATAAGCTTTTTCCACATCAAAATCCCTATAGCCCTTCATGTACACGTCAGTTATAAAAGCAGCTCCGTGATTGCCAATCATTATATCGTAATCCGCGTCCAAGTGGGGGAAAGTCGGCAACCATCCAGTATTATCGTAAATATGAAGATAGGATTTTATCATATCCAGCTGCCTTTCAGCATTAATCAACAATTGCAACGGATGCATGCAACGGTATGTATCCCAGATACCGTCATTCACATAAAAATCATAGTCTTCACAGCAATGCACTTTTTTGTCATAGTTGCTATAAAATCTGCCATATTCGGTTACATTGACCATACGAGTCATAGCCCTGTAAAGCGATGTGTAAAATATCGTACGCTGTTTCTCAGTCCCGCCCTTTACTTCTATTGAACTTAAAGCTTTATTCCATACACCTCTGGCCCGGTTCTTGATATTTTCAAAGTCCCACCCGGGAATTTCATTGATTAGATTTTGTCGTGCCTGCTCCTCGCTAATATACGATAAACCCACCTTAAGCTCAATACATTCTCTATCAGTCGTCTCATATTTGACTGAAAATCCTGCTTCCTTATCATTAAGATTAATCACTGTTTGTTCTGCATCACCATATCTATATGCACTACACTGTTTGAACGGTTTTGAAAATTGCATATGTACATAATGCTTCATACCCTTTAAAAGGCCATATCCTTGTATAGCGTTTGAATTAAGAATCTCCAGCTGCCCGGAATCCCGAGCATATAAATATATACTGGAGTTCATTGAAGAAGGAAAAGTAAACCGAAAGTATATTGCATGATGTGTAACGGTATATTCCACGATAATATCATAATCTTCAAGCAAAACTGAATAATAGTAAGGAGTCGCCATCTCAAAATCGTGATCAAAGGATGAGGCAAACTCTGAAGGAGCAAGCCCGTTACAAGCCGCCACAGGCATTATAATGCAAGCGCCAATGGGAAAGCCATATATTCTATCAGCCAAATACGTATCGCCTATTCCCGGAGTGAAAACAGGTGACACATTGGCCATGCTATGGGGAAGCATAACCATTGGAGATGTTGCCGTAAGCAAATGCCCTATGGATCCTATATACGGCTTAACATAATCAACGGGATCCTTTTTATTGCTTTTAATCAAGTAAAACACCTCCCTAATATCCCTTGGTGAAATTTTGTATAAACAAAACATCAGCGGTGCTGTATTTATGTTATTTCATAAAAGCACCGCTGCAATTTCATTTTTTCAGTTCCAACCAATTTTTTATGCTTTTAGCCCGGTTAACTTAATCCCCTGTACCAAATACTTCTGAGCGAATATGAACACCAGCAGCATCGGTATAGTGGCATACACTAACAGTACCATTATCAGATGCCATCCGAAATTGCCGCTGTGCTGCATATTGTATATGGCAACTGTTATAGTCCATAACCTGGAATCCGGCATCATTATCAACGGAAATACAAACTGCTGATATACAGCTAAAAATGTCTGCAAAATCACAATGGCAATAATTGGTTTTGACAGAGGAACAATTATTGAGCGTAAAATACGCATATTCGATGCCCCATCGATCTTGGCGGCATCAAACAATTCTGCCGGCAAACCATCGAAAAATCCCTTCAACAGGAAAATTGGCCAAGCCCATGCAGACCACGGCAGTACAACTCCCCATACTGTATTTATAAAATTCCAACCAGTTAATGGGAATCGTCTCAGCGTTAAATATGTGGGGATCAATAATGCCTGTTCCGGTATCATCATGGTTCCCAGAAAAAACAGAAGAATCAATCTGCCGCCTTTAGGCCGTATTTTAGACAATGAAAATGCGGCTAACGTACTTATTGTGCATTGTATTAGAATAGTCAGTATGGCAACCAAAAAAGTATTCAAAAAATAACGATGTAACGGAAGGGTATTCAAAACCTCTGCATAATTTTGGAAAAAGAATGTCTTTGGAATCAACCGCGGAGGCAATTCGAAAATATCCTTCGCACCTTTTAGTGAGGAGGAAATCAACCATACAAATGGAAATACCTGAATCGGTATACCTATCACTAATACTGCTATAATGAAGACATAGACTATTTTGTTCTTCTTCATGCGCATTTCATTATCGGTTATTAATGCCATATAATCACCTTCTGCTGGCAATTAGCCTTTTATTTATCATATCATTATTCCTCTTTTTGGAGCCGTAACTGAATATAACTTAATATTACAAGCACAATAAACAGACAAACCAGAACACTCATGGCATATCCAAAATCCTGGCCCGTATATGCCGTTTTAAAGGCGTACAATGCTACCGTTTCACTGGCACCGGCCGGACCTCCACCCGTCATAATATATGGCTGATCGAATATCTGCATTGCTCCGATTATTTGCAGTATAACCATTATTCTCACGATAGGAGAAATTCCAGGCAATAATATATGTCTCAACTTCTGCATAATACCGGCACCATCTATGGAAGCTGATTCAAACAATTCCTGCGGTATATCCTGAACTGCCGCCAAATATATCAAATAGTTAAAACCACCCCAAATAAGCAGGCTCGGGAAAAATATAACCCATTTAACCAATTTCACATCGTTTAACCATAGCTGGGGCGGTAAACCAACCAAGGATAAAATATAATTAGCCAGTCCATAATCGGGCTGCCATATATATTTCCACAACACCAGCATACCAATGCCGGGAGATATGGCAGGCAAAAAGTATGCAGTCCTGAAAAAAGTCTTTGTATGTCTGACCTCATTGACAAGAATGGCTAAAAGAATAGGACCCCAGAATCCGCAAACAAATGAGATGCCTGTAAATTCCAGCGTATTTATAACGGCAGTCTTCAGCTCGGCATCCTTGAAAAGCCTGAGATAGTTTTGGAAGCCGATAAATTGCCCCGGGGGCTTGGCCACACTAAAACGAAAAAAAGATACGAACATACCCTGAAATATAGGATAATATTTAAACATTGCAAACGCTATAACCGCAGGCAATAAAAACAGCCATCCCTGTATGTTGTTCCATAATTCCAATGAATGCTGGACAGTTCTACCGGTGTCATGCCTTTTCGTCTCGCTCTTATTCTTTACCCTCATCATCTGATCACTTCCATTATTTATATCTATAGGGGGGGATCAGGTTGCCCTGATCCCCGATATCTTTACTTTATTCTTTTTTGAATGTGTCAGGATATTTTGCATACAAATCTTCGGCACATTGCTCGAGGAGCTCTTTTGCTTTCTCAGGCGTCATATCCTCAGTAAGTATTATGGTTTGCAACGGTTTTACAAGAGCATTCTTAACGTCATTCCAATGAGGCATCCAGGGCTCCGGTTTAGCTGTAGCAGAAAGATCTGTAAGTTTTTGCTTCCAGGCCTCAGGTATACCCTCTGCATAATCCAGCGGCTGGAAGTCAATTCTTCCGAAAGGCCTGAAAATCGGGCTTCCATTTTCGGCAGATACTTTTGCAGTCAGCTCTAAAATCTCCAGATCATAGCCCATAAATTGGATGTACAGCCAGGCAGCCTCTCTCTGCTCAGGAGTTGCATTGGGACTTATGGTATATGTCTCACCACCGGCAAGGTTATAGGATTCGCAACCTTCCTTAGCAGGTGTTGTCATTAAGTCCAGGTCATTGATATCTCCGCCATATTTATTGACATAATCGTTGATATAGCCCGATATGCCTCCCCATTGCATGGCTGTTCTTCCTTGTACAAAATCAGCAAATAGATCATCATAGCTTTCCAAAACATTCTTCTGTGTACATTTATACTTCCACACCAGATCATGCCAGAACATAGCTGCATCGACTCCGGGCTGTTCAGCAAAAGTCAGTTTCCATGTTCCGTCGGGATTCTGCACTCCCATTTCACCGCCGGCATTCCAGACAAAATTGGTATATGGCCATGCACACCATTCCATACCCATCAAGCCAAAACCGAACCTGTTTTTGCTTGTATCGGTAATCTGGGCACAGAATTCACCAAATTCTTCCCATGTGGTCGGGATATTCTCAGGATCCAAACCGGCATCTTTTATAAGCTTCTTATTTATTACGATGTGCTGCTGATAAGGCATATATGGTACCGCATACCATCTTCCATCAATCTGAATTGCATCATCAAAACCTGTAAATACTTTTCCTTCCTTTCTCAAATCCCAGTTCTCAACAAATTCGGTTATATCTCCAATAGAACCGTCCTTTGCCCTGGTGGGAATGTCAACATACGGGAACATAGCGGTAACTGTCGGCTCTTCGCCGGCCAGCAAGGCCTGGTCGTATTTCTGCCTGTAATCGGTTCCTGGAGGAATGGATATATCCTCTACCGTTATCCAGGGATATTTTTCCCTAAACAGTTTCATCTTTTCATTGTATAGATCTACCTGCCAGGGAAGAGCTGTATCACCCGGTTTATCCCAGGTAATAATGGTAACTTCCTTTGGTTGTTCTTCTGTTTGTTCTTGAGGCTCTTCACCCTGTGTTTCGTCATCAGTGGTTTCATCCTGTGTTTGTGGCTCTTCTCCAGGCTGAGAAGGCTGCTCTGTTTTTCCGCATCCTCCTACAGCTATGGTCAGAAGTATCACCATTAATAACAAAATAGAGAATAGCTTTTTATTCATTATAATCTCTCCTTTTTGTACTTTTGTTTGCAGTAATATTCTCTTCCCATTACCGACATTTTGTGTTTACAACATACGTTACCCCCTTCCCGAATTTTTAATTTTTTCAAAATTCGGCATTGTTGTTTTGCAGTATAATCGCATATCAAAAGTCTCATATTGATAATATAATATGGCCCTAATTATCGTAAATGATAAAAATGTAACATGGATTAAAAAAACGTCATTTATTTCTTATGTAAAAAGCTCCACTTATAATCTGAATAGTGTGTTTCCAGCAGATTGATTTGTTCGATAAGCTTCTAAGTATTTTATGGAGCAAAATTGCATGTCATAGTGTAAAATAGTAGGAGATTTATAGGAAAACGAGAGATTCTCTTTTTTGATACATTAGAATTACCAGCAAAAATCTATTGAGAAGACGGATCTCTTGTGTATAACATTGTAATACAAAACTGTAAAAATTTCATCTATAAAGTTTAAGTTTTATGAGTGAACCACGTATAAAAAACTAGAATAACTGGAAATTGGGTTAAAGACCATTACCGATAATTTTGTGTTAAGCATGGTGCGGATATACGGAGAAAGCCTTGATAACGAAATAAAAGCGTCTAAAAAGTGGCGAAGAAAAAAATGGTATTGTGGCAGAACGAGACGATTATAAACAAGAAATTTAACAAAGTTTGGTATGCTGATATATAGCAGAATCTACTATTATGATAAGTATATTAATATATATATCTGGTTGATGAAATCTTGGGAATAACTCCCTATGTGTTTGTTGTAAAATAAAAATGGACAGAGTTGCAAAGTAAAAATCCCCACTTTTGCAACTTNNTCAATATGCAATAGATAGCCAAGTAAGTCGACAAACAGTAATGAACAAAACAAGAAAAGTGGATAAATGTCACCGCCGGAAAGAAATTGATTCTTCCGCAGTTTTGGTGAAGAAATATATGGTAATCTGGCAAATATTAATTGGAAAAACATTCAGGCTGACATTATGCAAATAATATAGGATACTTATTACCGGGGCTGTTCATGTTACAATTATCTTCATTGTATCCGATAGATTTATCTGTAGATGATGTTACAATAAATAATTCAACTATTGTGATAAGACTTATATCTACAAAGTCAGGTTGTAGGTGTCCAAACTGTAAACGTACAAGTAGCAAAGTTCATAGTCAATACCAACGTACACTAAAGGACTTACCGGTTATGGATAAAAAAGTTGTTATTCGCTTACAAACCCGAAAATTTTTCTGTGATAATCCTAACTGTGAGTCTGAAGTATTTACAGAAAGATTCGACTCGCTAATAAAGCCATACGCCAGAAAAACGGACAGACTAAACAAATATCTGGAATTAATAGGATTTGCAGTAAATGCAGAAGTAGGCTCGATTCTATCCAAGCAAATACTGGCTGATGTATCTTCTGATAATATCTTAAGGTGTTTGTTGCATAATAAGAATGTCCGCACCCCCCAAGAAAAGGATAGTGGCATTTTAGAGGGCGTGTCCTAAAGGCCTCTATAATATGGTCTAATTTCTTGCAAAGGGCTGAGACTG
>LFSE01000039.1 GCA_001513075.1 Clostridiales bacterium DTU074
TGAAATATCAAGGTTTTAGAACGTTATAGAAATTTATAAAACACCCAAAATCGAATCAGAAGGTCGGGGGTTCGAATCCCCCCGGACACGCCAGGAAAGAGGCTGGAATGTTCAATTCCAGCCTTCTTTTGTTATGTCCATTCGGAAATCAATTTTTGGCACCCATCAGTTTAACCACATCATCCAAAGAAGGGAGTGCCGGGATGGCTCCTCTCTTTGTCGTAGCCAGCGAACCGGCAGCATTGGCGAAGTTCACCATTTCCTCCATATCATCAACGGTATATTCATCGTAACTTTTCCTTTTCTCAAGTACCTGGTATAGAATTCCTCCCATAAAGGCATCGCCAGCTCCGGTTGTGTCAACGGTATTGACATCATATGCAGGCAAATAACCTGTATGATCTCCAAACATGTAAAAACATCCTTTGGGACCCAGAGTAACAAATATTAGTTTCATACCATGCTCTTTGTATAACATCTTCGAACCTTCTTCAATATCCCGGGCATCCGTCAAAAAGAACAATTCCTCCTCGGATATTTTCAGCACATCAGCAAAGCCAATACCTAGCCTGATCATTTCTTTAGCCTCGTTCAAATCGGTCCAAAGGGCTGGCCTTAAATTTGGATCGAAGGAAACGATCAACCCATTATTTCTTGCATATTCCGCAGATTTGATAGTAGCATCCCTCGATGGCTGGTTGGTCATGGAGACCGAACCAAAGTGAAATATCCTTGAATTCCTTATTATATCATAGTTTACCTCTTTTTCCTCCAGCATTATGTCAGCCCCGGGCTTGCGGTAAAAACTGAAGCTTCTGTCCCCCCTCTCATCCAGATGTACAAAGGCCAGGGTTGTGTTGACATCCCGAGAAAATATTAAACCGCCTGTATCCACATTCAGCCTCATCAGAGTTTCCTTCAAAAACAATCCAAACTGGTCATTGCCCACTTTCCCTATGAAAGCCGCCTTTTTCCCCATCTTGGCCAGGGCAACGGCCACATTAGCTGGCGCTCCCCCGGGATTGCACTCAAACAGCGGATTCCCATTCTCAGATATCCCGGCAGGCGTAAAATCAATCAGCATTTCCCCAAGTGAAACCAGATCGTACATTATCCACATCACATCCTCATATAAATATTGTAGTTTTGTTATACATTGACTGGTCGCTGCGGATGGTTCTTTCCATTAGTTCTTATATTCTAGCAAAATTTATAACAAGATTTTACGCGTAAACCATCCACATGTGGTAAGAAATACGGCTCTCAGTCCTCTAGCGCTACCGATATCATGGCAAAATAATTTTCGTGCGGTACGTATTCGGGTATGCTGTTACCGGTACCCAGCGCATACCCGCCCGATTTCTCGGCTTTTCTCAGCATATCCCGGCAACGCTTCTTGATCTCCTGAGGTGTAGCTCTGCAGACAAAATCCAGGTCAATTCCACCCAGGATGGCAATTCTGTCCCCCCACCGGTGGTATGCCTCTTCCACCGGAAGAATGCTGTCTTCATAAGAATGCTTGGCATCGTATCCCATATATTCAATGACATCTTCCATAACCTTCTCCAGATTTCCGCATGAATGAAGAATGGCAGGCTTTCCATACTTGTGAATGGTTTCTACTATCCTTTTATGCCATGGGAACACATAGCGTCTCATATGAGAAGGTGAAAGCATAGTCTGAGTTTTGAAACCCCAGTCGTCATTGGATATAAGCGCGCCCACCGTATCATAGGCGGCACAAATATCATAATATCGTACCAAACGGGAACCCACAGCATCAAAAATAGCCTGCGCTAAGTCGGGTTCTTCATAGATCATAAAACATAAAGAGTCATAGCCAACCAAATCAATGACATTCTCCAACACGCCGCCGGGACCGTAGGCAATCAGTTTCATACCATCGGGCAAATGTTTCCCTAACTCTTCCAGCCTGGAATAATCAAAAGCATCAGGATCCGGCCAGTTGTAATTTTCAAAGTCGGCGCGGCTTTTAATTATATTTCCCTCGTTTAGGGAACGGGTCTTTATTGTTCTGACCTCACCGCGGGGGAAAAAGAAATCCGAACCGTGCAAAGTGGCATAATCATAGCCCGCATTCTTAAATGCCTTAATCATTACCCGAAACCGATTCAACGGCTCCTTCACATCATCCATCGATTCACCGGCAAGTTTTTCATAAAGGGGCTGGTTTAAAAAGAACTCAAAAAGAGTGGGCCTATCCGGAACTCCTCCCTGCAGCACCTTTAGCAAATTAGTAAAATCAGGTTCTCGCATAAATCTCACCTCAATAATCTATTTCTTTGGTTTTTTGCCGGAATGACATGTTCTGGCGCAGGAATAAACCCTATTTCTGTCGCATCCCATGGGGGAATAAAAATACTTTCTGCAAACGACAGATGTGTTTGAGCACAAGCTCAATATAATACTCACACCAAAATTAATCATAGACAGTATTTAATAGTTAAATAATTCGATGAAGAAAAAAATAATCCTCCTACTTGTATCCCATTAAAGCCAGTAAAAAACAGACGGTGCAATATCTCATCTGCACCGTCTTCTTCGAAATCAATACCTTCATCGGAAGCGCCATTTTTAAATGTCCGCCTTAATAATCATCGGCTCTGCTATAACAATCCTGGCAATAGCTATCGTATAATTCGACACATTCATCGCAAACATAGCTGTTGCATTCCGGACACTGGCTCACAGTATCCTCGTCGGTGGGATAACCACATACCGAGCATCTTACTTTAGAATTCATATTCCTTACCTCCTGTTGCGAATTTTTTATATATTTTTCCAATTTGCCGAAATAATATACCCGTTCCCAGAAAACTCCTGGCTATACAGTTTGTTCATATTATTTCACCGATGTGTTTTTTGTTTTTCGGAAAAATCAAACTGTATGTCATTGTTTCATTTGGATGTGATGATGGCATGCCGGGAGAAAGAGACAAGAAAAAAAGAAGGAAGCTTCCAGCCTGTATCCGGCAATTAAAAAGCGAATACGAAAAGCTGTTATACAGAGGTTTGTGTCCGGCATCGTAGTATTCGATGTCGCCAAAAAAGCTGAATCACACCTAACGGTACCCCTTCGTTCAATAACATCATAGTACGCGGTGTCGCCAAAAAAGGCATAAAAATTAGGGTTATAATTAACCCTAATAAGATTGAAGTTAATGAATTTTTGGATATAAATGGCGGAGAAGGAGGGATTTGAACCCTCGCGCCGGTTTCATCCGACCTACGCCCTTAGCAGGGGCGCCCCTTCGGCCAACTTGGGTACTTCTCCATAATTCCCATGGCGGAGAGAGAGGGATTCGAACCCCCGGCACCTTACGGTGTCACTGGTTTTCAAGACCAGCTCCTTAAACCACTCGGACATCTCTCCACCTCTCGATGAACCGAATGAATTTTCCTGTATGATGTTTGCTTTGCGCTGTGCTAATATAGTATAACAAAACAAGCAAGCAGTGTCAATATTGTTTTTCGGCGTCTGTTATTATTCTATGATAATGTCATATTGGATTTATTATGATAAAATGTCTCGTATGAGAAAGGAAGAATTCAATCAGAGAAGCAGCTGAGCTTTTAACCCTCAGTGACCGCCATGCAATAGGGTTGAAAGGATTATCTGGAAATCCTTTCAACCCCGCCCATGTAAGGAACTAATTTCTCTGGAATAACCACCGTTCCGTCTTCCTGCTGGCAGTTCTCCAGAACAGCCGCCAACGTCCGGCCTACGGCCAGCCCCGAACCGTTCAAAGTATGAACATATTCAGG
>LFSE01000010.1 GCA_001513075.1 Clostridiales bacterium DTU074
TTTAGCAGTCATTGCAGCAAACGAAGGAATCAGTCAGCGACAGTTAAGTGATAAGCTGTTCATCACTCCTGCCTCGGCCACCAGTCTTTTACAAAAGCTGGAAAGAGCCGGCCTTGTGGAGCGAAGGCCTGACCCGAACGATCTGCGGGCCTTTTGCATCTATCTAACCCAAAAAGGTCGCCTTGTGGATCAACAAATGAAAATAGGTTTAATGGAAATTGAGAATGCTTGTTTCGGAAATTTTTCCCAACACGAGCTTGATGAATTTCGACGGCTTCTCATTAAATTCCATGACAATCTCTACAAAATCCTGCATGGATGAGCAGTGTTACAATATCACGGAAACGGAGGATTAATGCATGGGAAAGCTAGTCCGTTATTTAAAACCATACTGGGTCTATGTTCTGTTGGCGCCGCTTTTCATGGCGCTGGAAGTATATATGGATCTTCAGCAACCCAATTATATGGCCGACATCGTGGATAAAGGCATCGCTGCAAGAGACATGCAATTTGTCATGGGCAAACTTTTTGCCATGCTGGGGATTGCATTTATAGGTATGATAGGAGGCATTGGCTGCTGCTACACATCCAGTGTTGCAGCCATCAGCTTTGGTACCGATGTTCGCTCAGCCATGTTCAAAAAAATTCAAACCTTTTCTTTCTCCAACCTGGATCGCTTTCAAACCTCCTCCTTGATTACCAGGTTGACCAATGATATTACCCAACTTGAGAATGTAATTAACATGTCTTTGGGCATGATGATTCGTTCTCCGCTGCTCTGTATTGGTTCTATAGTAATGACAATACGCATCAGTCCATCCCTTGCATCCGTTCTTTTGATTGCCGTACCTCTGACCGTCTTAGGCACCCTGCTGATTATTAAAAAGGGTTTCCCTCTGTTTCGAATGGTTCAAACCAAAATCGACAGGGTAAACAATATCATGAGGGAAAATCTGGCAGGAGTCAGAGTGGTAAAAGCCTTTGTTCGGAAGGATTTTGAAGAAAACCGCTTCAGGGTAGCCAACGAAGACTTGCGTGATACATCCATTAAAGCCGGCAAAATTATGTCAATCGGCATGCCGTTGTTAATGCTTATAACCAATCTAGCAACGGTAGCCGTCTTATGGATGGGCGGCATAAAAGTGCAAAATAGCAGTTTGGAAATCGGAAATTTGATTGCCTTTATCAACTATCTGATAAGAATTATGTTCTCCCTGGTGATGGTAGCTTTCTCTTTTACAGCCTTCTCAAGGGGAAAGGTTTCTGCAGATCGAGTTCTGGAAGTATTGAATGAAGAACCGGATTTAACTGATCCGGCAAGACCCGTACATTATGATTATAAGCAAGAACCACAAATAAGTCGGGGTGAGGTGATCTTTGACAACGTTACCTTCAGCTACAGTCCGGAAGGTGAACCGGTTTTGAAAAACATCTCTTTCACCGCACGTCCGGGCGAAACCGTTGCCATATTGGGTGAAACCGGTTCTGGAAAAACTACGCTGGTCAGTCTGATCCCCAGGCTATACGATCCTCAGGAAGGACGCGTTATTATCGATGGAGTTGATGTGCGGGATTATACCCTGCACAATCTAAGAAAAGGCATCGGAATGGTACTGCAGACATCCCTTCTGTTCTCCGGTACCATCCTGGATAACCTCCGCTGGGGAGATCCTGAAGCAGATCTGGAAAAGGCCGCTGAAGCCGCTTCAATAGCCCAAATTCACGATTTTATTGCTCAAACCCCTGACGGATACGAAACCGATCTGAGCCAGGGAGGGGTAAATCTGTCCGGAGGACAAAAACAGCGCATGTGCATTGCACGAGCATTAATCAAAAACCCAAAAATCCTTATATTGGATGATTCTACCAGTGCCGTAGACATGGCTACCGAGCTTAAGATACAGAACGCATTGCGTAATCGTCGCAATAAATGTACCACCTTCATCATTGCCCAGCGCATAAGTTCGGTTATGGATGCAGATAAGATAATCGTCCTTCAGCAGGGACGGATCGTTGGTATAGGTACTCATAAAGAGCTGCTCGATTCCACTCCCCTGTATAGAGATATCTATAACTCCCAGGTAGGAAAGGAGTTGGTCCTCAATGCCTAAAGATAAACCTTCCGGGAAGATACACGCAGCTCAAAAGTCTGCAGAGACCACCCAACAAAAGAATCAGGCGTCACCATCCTCCAGGCCTAGGCCAGGCATGGGCCGTCGGGGACCGGGCAGAGGGCCTGGCAGACATTTCGCAGTCCCAATGGCAAAACCAAAGGATTTGCGCAAAACCCTGGTTCGTATCGGCGGTTATTTAAAACAGGATGTCCTTCTTCTGATTTTTGTGGTCATAACCATACTGTTAAACACGGCATGTTCTTTGCTAGGACCGTTAGTCATAGGCGATACCATTGATAAATACATTATTCCGGGGGATTTCAACGGGCTGATATGGGCCTCGTTGACGCTTCTGGCTATTTATGGAACCAACTCATTGGCTGCCTTTGTACAGGGATTTTTAATGGCATCTATTTCTCAAAAAACCGTAGCTCGTATGCGAAGGGATTTATTTACAAAATATCAGACCCTTTCATTAAAATTCTTTGATAGCCATACCCACGGAGAATTGATGAGCCGACTCACAAATGACATTGACACCGTATCTATGGTGTTGAGCTTTGGCTTAACCCAGTTTATATCCGGCTTCATCACCATTATCGGAACCATCGTTCTGATGCTGGCAAAAAGCCTGGTTTTAACCCTGATAGTTCTGGCAATAGTTCCCCTTATGATGCTGGTAACCCGGCTTATCACCAAATACACCGGAAAATTGTTTGTCGAACAACAAAAGACCTTGGGCGAACTCAACGGAAAAATCGAAGAAACCATTTCGGGACAGCGAGTGGTTAAGCTCTTCTGCCGGGAAGAGCGGGTTATCAGCGAGTTTGAGCAATCAAACCAGCAGCTGAAGAAAACAGCCTTAATGGCACAGGTGCTGTCCAGAATCATGGGTCCCTCCATGAACATGCTTAACAACCTGGGCTTTGCACTTGTGGCCGGCATCGGAGGTTTGCTAGCATTAAATAATGTTGCCGGTGCCATTACAATTGGTACAATCTCGATATTTTTGAACTATTCCCGGCAGTTTACCCGCCCGATAAATGAACTGGCCAATCAGTACAATATGGTATTGTCTGCAGCTGCTGGAGCCGAGCGGGTATTCCAGATCCTGGATCATGAACCTGAACCGGAGGACGTTCCCGATGCCATTGACCTTAAGGAGACCGGTGTAAAGGGTCATGTAGAATTCAGAAACGTTTCATTTGCATACGATGACGAGAACCTGGTGCTCAAAAACTTCAATCTGAAAGTAAAGCCAGGTCAGACTGTCGCCCTGGTCGGTCCGACCGGTGCGGGTAAAACCACGGTAATAAATTTGTTAACCCGGTTCTATGATGTCAAGGAGGGTAGCATCCTCATCGATGGCATAGATATACGCAAAATTAAGCGGAGCAGCCTCCGTTCTTCACTGGGAATCGTGTTGCAGGACACCTATCTTTTCAATGCAAGCGTTCGGGAAAATATTCGGTACGGACGGCTGGATGCCACAGATGAAGAAGTGGAGCAGGCAGCAAAAATTGCCAATGCCCACGGCTTCATTACCCGCCTTCCCCAGGGTTACGACACTATCTTAATCGATGACGGCGGAAACTTAAGCCACGGCCAACGCCAGTTGCTGGCCATTGCCCGGGCCGTTCTGGCCGACCCTGCAATACTAATACTGGATGAGGCAACCTCCAGTGTTGACACTCGAACGGAAATATATATACAAAGAGCCATGCTCAACCTCATGAAAGGGCGTACCAGCTTTGTCATCGCCCATCGGCTGAGCACCATCCGGGATGCCGATATAATTGTTGTAATTCACAACGGCCAATTGATTGAACAGGGCACCCACGAAGAGCTACTGAACAAAAAAGGTTTCTATTATAATCTGTACCAAAGCCAGTTTGTTCGTACAAAGCAGATTGCGGAAGATGAAGCAGGGGCAAAAGCAGCTTTATAAAATAAAGGGCTCTTGTGCCACAGGGATATCCCAAGTTCAAGAGCCCTTTCATTCTGATTTGTGCTATGCCAACCTAAGTCCAAGGTTTCTGGCATACTCCAACGCTTCGCTGAATTCCTGCATCGTCAGCCTTCTTGCAATCTCGTCATACCTGTATGCATGATAGTGAGGTCTGTACTGATCCATGAGATTTACCAAACAATCAGGAGAAAGCTCGTCTTTTATGAATTGCAGTATTTCCTTGGTATCATCCAATCCTCCCGGCATCACCAGATGCCTAATTAAAAGCCCCCGGTAAGCAATACCACTGCCATCCACCTTCAAACCTCCCACCTGGCGATCCATCTCTCTCAAGGCGTTTTTTGCATGCTGGGGATATTTTTTCGCCCGGGAATATTTTGCGCCACGTTCATCGGTATTATATTTGAAATCCGGCATATAAATATCGACAACGCCATCCAGCAATTCCAAGGTTTCAATTTTTTCGTATCCTCCACAATTATAGACAATAGGCAGCTTCAAGCCTTTCTGAACGGCAATATATATTGCCTCCAATATGTTGGGCACAAAATGGGTGGGTGAAACCAAGTTAATGTTGTGGCACCGATAATAGTCCTGTATCACCAGCATAATTTCAGCCAAGACCTCATTGGAGACATCTGCACCTTCCCCGCCGTGGCTCAGTTCATAATTCTGACAGAAGACGCACCGCATATTGCAGTGCCCAAAGAAGATGGTGCCCGAACCATTCCTGCCTACCAACGGGGCCTCTTCCCCGAAATGAGGACCATAGCTGGCAACAACAGCTTTATCCCCGGCACGACAGAAGCCGGATCTTTCAGCCCTGTTGATTCCACATTCATGGGGACATAACCTGCATTCCGACAGATGCTTTTTCGCCTCGGTTACTCTATCGGCCAGCCAGCCGCTTTCAAACAGCTTTGTGTATCCCGGCTTAAGGCTTTTATTCATCTCGTTCACTCCTCAACAAGGCGGAATCCCCCCCACCGACTTCCAGCCACAGAAATCGCTTCACAATCTGCTTTTGCACCGTGATATCATCTCTCATCAATCAAGGGGATAACTGCATCCATGCACGGTTCAGAATGATTTATATGTCCACCCCTATGAAGGTGCGTACTAGAAATCCGATTAAAAAGGTAAAGGCTGCCACCCCCAGGCTAATGGATACCATCTCAATAAACCGCTTTTTAAACGATAAATCCTTTGCCACCGAAATATAGAAATTAAAAGCAAAGATAACCACAATGGCATTTATAATCGTAAAGCCAAGGCACGCCAGGTAACTGTCAAACAACAGATACGGAAAGATCAGAAACAACACCGTGAATATATAGGCAACTCCCGTATAGATGGACGATTTAAGCGGGCTGGCGGTATCCTCCGTATCAGCTTCCGATTTTTTTGATAAATATTCAGACGCTGCCATCGAAAAAGATGCCGCAATTCCGGTTATAAAGCCGGTAAGTGCGATAAGTTTTGTATTCTGAAGAGCGAAAGTTAATCCGGCCAGAGTACCCGTCAACTCCACCAAAGCGTCGTTCATCCCCAGTACCATCGAACCTATATAGTTGAGATGTTCTTCCTCAATAAGTTCCATCAGTTCTTTTTCATGCCGGTTTTCTTCCTCTACGATAAAGCGTATCCTGGGAACGCTGTCAGCCAATTGAGAATATACCTCTTCGGCCCTTTCTTCCCCTTTTTCCATCAGCTTGATACCGAAGGTAAGACCAAATACCCTGGCAATCAACGTATACATCCATATCTTCCATCTGCAGGGCTTAATTTCCTTCCTTGTAATGTTTGTCCACAGCTTATAATGTGCCAGTTCTTCCCTGCCTATTCGTTCCAGGATCGCCTGATTGTTTCGATTTCTTATCATCCTGGACAACCTTGAATATATATGATATTCGGTAATTTCGTTCTTTTGAGCAGCTAAGACAGCCTTTTGCACTTGCTCATCCATGCTCTTGAAATCCATAATAGTTTACACCTCCAAAATTTTATATATCAATAGACTCCATAGAATCTACGCCTGACAAAATACCTATGCATAAGCACACCAGCTATAAAGCCGCTTATATGTGCCCACCATGCAATACCACCAACGCTGCTCCCTCCTACCCATTGAGTTACTCCGGAAAGCAGCTGGCTTATAAACCAGATAATTAAGTATATGAAGGCGGGTACATGTATAAACATGGGCAAAAATACAAATACCGGTACCAAGGTTGCGATCTTCGAATGGGGGAACATCACGAAATAAGCACCCA
Organism: Clostridiales bacterium DTU074; assembly: GCA_001513075.1. Classification (GTDB taxonomy): domain Bacteria; phylum Bacillota; class Clostridia; order Caldicoprobacterales; family Caldicoprobacteraceae; genus DTU074. The sequence goes on from LFSE01000010.1 coordinate 6,357, forward strand.
TCACACCGGCAATGGCCCCCGACGCTCCCACAGTGGGAACGGATGAAGCAGGATTGAACAAAAAATGGGTAAAGCCCGCTATCAGGCCGCATAATATGCAAAAAATCACAAATCTTGCATAACCCATAAGATCTTCCACG
>LFSE01000080.1 GCA_001513075.1 Clostridiales bacterium DTU074
CACTCCGGGATAACAATGCGCCTGTTGGCCGAATCATCAAGAGTCCTTTCCAGCCACTGGGTCGATGCGGTTATGGCCGGATTTAACATATTTACAATTACATAACGGGCCAATGAGGACATTCTCTCAGCTTTCATGGGATTACGCTTATAGGCCATGGCGGAGGACCCGATCTGTTTATCGCCAAATGGCTCTTCCATCTCCTTCAGGCTTTGTAACAAGCGGAGATCGCTGCTGAATTTGTATGCGCTTTGAGCAATCGAACCCAGCAGGTTCAGAATCCTGCTGTCCAGCTTTCTGGGATATGTCTGGCCAGTAACCGGATATGCTCGTTCATAGCCCAGCTTCTCCAACACTCTTTTCTCCAGCTCAGCCACTTTTTGCTGATCTCCGTCAAAAAGGGTGAGGAAGCTGGCCTGGGTTCCGGTTGTGCCCTTTACACCTCTAAGGCGTATGCTGCTCCATACCTGCTCCCATTCTTCAAGATCAAGCATAAGATCCTGGAGCCAAAGGCAGGCCCTTTTGCCAACGGTTGTCAGCTGAGCGGGTTGAAAGTGGGTATAGCCTAATGTCGGCAGATCCTTGTATCTGTTTGCAAAATTTGATAGATGGTAGATACACGTCAAAAGCTTTTTCCTTATGAGCTTAAGACCATCCATCATGATTATTATATCGGTATTATCGGTAATGTAACAGCTGGTAGCCCCCAGATGGATAATGGGCTTGGCTTTCGGGCATTGCTTACCGTACGCATAGACATGAGCCATAACGTCGTGAAACACTTTCCTTTCCCTGCGCTGCGCCACATCATAGTTTATGCAATCCCGCTTGGCTTTCATCTCTTCTATCTGTTCCCGGCTTATGTTCAAACCCAATTCCATCTGAGCTTCAGCCAGCGCAATCCATAGCTTACGCCAGGTTCTATACTTTTTGTCATCAGAAAAATTCTCCAGCATCTCCTGCGAGGCGTACCTGGTCACAAGCGGGTTTTGATATAATTCCATCATCACGACTCCTTTTTGCTTAGCCGTCATTTATCTGTTAATCCAGCTCATTTACAAACTCTTCTATCCTGTTCAGGCCCTTTTCAATGTTATCCATGGATGTGGCATAGGACAGGCGTACATAATTATCGGCTCCGAAAGCTACTCCCGGAACAACAGCAACCATTTTTGCATCCAACAGTGCGTCGGAAAAGGAGAGGGAACCATCTATAAGTCTTCCCTTATAACTTCTGCCTTTTATTTTTTCAATGTTCATCATTACATAGAAGGCGCCCTTCGGCAGCCTGCAGGACAGACCGGGTATTGAATTGATCCTGTCCACCATGAATATCCTTCGTCTGCTAAACTCGTCAATCATGGCCTTTATATCATCCTTAGGCCCTCTCAACGCAGCCAGGCTGGCATATTGGGCTATTGAATTGGGATTGGAGGTGGTATGGCTTTGAATGTTTGACATCATTTGGACCACGTCTTCACGAGCTGCGGCGTAACCTATCCTCCAACCGGTCATGGCATATGCCTTGGACATACCATTTATAACCACTGTCAAATCCTTTATTTCCGGTCCAAAGGAAGCTATGCTTACATGCTCTATACCATCATATACCAATACCTCATAAACCTCATCGGATATTATGAAAAACTCATTTTCAACAGCCAACCGGGCTATGGCCTCAAGCTCGTCGCGCTCATAAACACATCCGTTGGGATTGTTTGGGCTGTTTATAACAAGGGCTTTTGTATTCGGCGTAATGGCCTTTTTCAGAGCATCAACAGATATTTTAAAATCATTCTCCTCCTTAGTTTCAAGAAAGACAGGAACTCCACCTGCAATCTTCACCAGTTCCGGATAGCTAAGCCAGTAAGGAGAAGGTATTATCACCTCGTCTCCCGGGTTTAACAGGGCTTCAAAAGCATTGCAGAGGGAATGCTTTGCCCCGTTGGATATAATTATCTGACTTGGTTTATACTCCAAACCGTTATCCTGTTTTAGCTTGAAGCAAATGGCTTCTTTCAGTTCTGGTATTCCCGACGCTGGAGTATATCGGGTTAATCCCTTATCCAGAGCTTCCTTAGCAGCTTCAATTATATGGGCTGGGGTATTGAAATCCGGTTCCCCGGCGCCAAATCCTACAACATCCAAGCCTTGCGCTTTCATTTTTTTTGCCTTTGCATCTGTTGCCAAAGTTACAGAGCCTGTTATTGCTGAGTTTTTCCGCGATAATTCCAATTCAATTCCTCCTTAAAATGAAAGATTATAAATTCAATCCATCATTTTTAAGGAATATTATATCATGCTTTCCATATTCCGTCTATGGTTAATATTCATTCCATAACTATTTTTTGCTCGCTTTGTCCGGCCATCTCCTTCAGTTGACCAACCACGGAACACGGCAAAAGCATGAATGAATATATTACCATGGAATAAATTACAGATAAACAAAAGGAGCCATATGTAGTAAACTATAGAACATCGAGAAAAATAAAAGTGAGGTCAAAAT
>LFSE01000016.1 GCA_001513075.1 Clostridiales bacterium DTU074
ATAATTTGATTTTTCACACTTTTTACCTAAAGTAAATTATGACAAATGTTTAAAACAGAGAGAATGATAACCTATGACTACATGTGGGATGATTCGGAAGAAGCAAAAGTTCATGCTTTAGAGGAATGCTTTGTTCAAGGCATTACTATTGAGATCTCAAGTATGAGCATACAGGAAAAAGCTTAGTATTGCCAATGGAGTTGTAATATAGGAGGAATGAACTCGAAATGAACGCATTATTTATTATGCCGCTTTAAGCGGGATTTTTTATTATTCCAAGGGACACTTTTGCATACACGGAATACAATGATTAATAAAGATATAATTATCGAGATACATGGACAAAGGGGGAGTGGATGTGGAAAACAGATATCCTGGATACTATCTGAGCAGAATTCCCCACAGATATGGGAATTTTCCAATGGGGAGATCCTTTGAGCTGGCAGAAGCCTATATACCTTACCAGCGCTATACTACCAGTTTTTCACCAATGGAAGCCCTCCAGGCCGGGACCATGTTTCCGGAATTAGTAAGGCCGTATGAGAAAAAGAAGTGTGAAGGAGGGAAGGCAACATGAACTATGCTGGAGCTGATAAGGCAAGGAGAGAACTGTTGGATCAGATAAGGGCAATTGAGTTTATGACCATCGATCTTAACCTTTATCTCGATACACATCCAGATGATTGCAGGGCGATGAATGAGTATAATTATTATGTACGACAGTTGCAATCGTTGAAAAGGGAATATGAAATGCAATATGGACCATTAGCCAATTTTGGAAATGCAATTAGTACATGTCCGTGGAGATGGATCGAGGAACCCTGGCCATGGGAAGAAGGAATTTAGAGGGAGGGATGAGACTATGTGGATTTATGAAAAGAAATTGGAGTATCCTGTAAGGATAAAGAATCCTAATCCCAGGATGGCAAAATACATTATTACACAGTATGGAGGACCGGATGGTGAATTGGCAGCCTCGCTCAGGTACTTGTCTCAAAGATACCATATGCCAATTCCCGAGGCTAAGGCGGTACTCAATGATATAGGTACAGAAGAATCGGAACCATGATGATGTTAATTTACTGTTTCGGGCAGATATGGATACACTATAAGCTCAAAGTTATCGGGTTCATTATGCCATCTTCCTTTAATACTTTTAGAATAAACAGCCTTTTTTATTATTTCCTTTAATAATTTGTTTTTATCCGAAGGATTTTCTATCATATAATACAAATCTACAATACTTTCAATTCTGGTTTCTGATATCCTTTTGTGATCTTCGTTGTTGCTATAAAGCAGTTTGTTTAACTTATTTATTAACTCTCTTTTGTTATTTTCAGCATGAACTATTCTTTGGCTTATATTTTTATTGCGCTCCAGAAATTTCTCCGGAGAATATATTCCTTGTTCCAGCAGATCATGTAGACGGTCAGATTGTATATAGAGGTTTTCAAGCTCTTTATCAATTCTATTTATAGAATTTTTTATCACATTTATCTCAATATGTTTTGAACAATGTTGTTTCAAATTACTGCTTTCATTTAACTGAAGCCGGTAATTTTTCAACCATTTTTCAATAGCTTGAAGCAGTCTGTCTTCTACCAAATATAGAGGGGAACTTACATTTTTACATGCCGGATGCTGACAAATAAGGTAGGAAGGATGACCATTTTTGAAAGGCTTTCGAACCATTTTTCTTCCGCACACACCGCAAATAATTAATCCGGCAAATGGGTTCTTTATGGCATACCTGTATGGGATAGGCGGGCTGGGATTTTTAGAAAGATATTTTTGAACGTGTTCAAAAGTGTCCTCATCAATGATAGGTTCATGCAGGCCGTCGGCCAGAATCCAATCTTTTTTGTCGGTTCTGGGACGTTGTTGTACTATCTTTCCATTGACCATCCTTTTAACATGAGGCCTGAAATTCCATCGTATTTTTCCAATGTAAACAGGATTACGAAGTATATTTTGAACGGTACTATTTGTCCATTGCCCGCTTTTGGCTGTTGGGATGCCCATATCATTGAGGTTTCTGACTATTTTGGTTATTCCCGCTCCACCAATGTACCAGGAGAATATGAGCTTTACAACCTGGGCCTGTTCAGGGTGAGGGACGAGGGTATATCCTTTATTATTTTCCAGCCTTTTTCTGATGTAACCATAGGGAGGGATGGTACCAACATATTTTCCTTCTTTCGCCGATTCAATCCTGCCTCGTTGCAGACGCCGGTTTATAACCTTGTACTCTCTGCGGGACATAAATAAGCCAAATTCAAAATATTCCTCGTCGAATTCATCAAGAGGATCATACACTTTCATAGGGGTTATAATCTTGGTGTTTGAATATTTGAAGGTTTGAGCCACTATTCCCTGATCTATGGTGTCACCTCTCGCCAAACGTTCGACTTCCACAACCAGGACACCTTCCCACATTCCCTCCTCTACATCCTTTAACAGCTGTTGCATTACCGGTCTGGAGGATATGGTTTCACCGGATTCCACTTCCCTGTATATTCTTGTTATATCTAAATTCATTTTCCCCGCCAGCTCGAATAATACTTTTTTGTGCCTTGCAAGGGTTTCTTCCTCACCTCTTTCTTCCGCTTCCATGTCGGCTCGACTTTTGCGTAAATACATACAGTAAGCCATCAGGTAATAACCTCCGTATCATGCTATCTGAGGAGTTCGAAAATAATCGGTTATGCTGCAAATTCTGTTTTGGTTGGTTAATCTGAATACCTCATGGATTCCACTATTCTGCTATTACTATATGATAAAGGTTGATTTCAATATTCATTCTTATTCTTCGTTTATAAGCCATTTTTATTGCTATTCGGCTATAAGAATGATGGTGCGTTTATCGCAGCTCAATATAGAAAAGTATGAAGAATAGATAATATATATAAGTGGACATTGGAAAAATTATATAATATAATTGCATATAATGGATGATATAAGCAGATCATGCCATATTTTGTTGGCTGGTCAGCAAAGCACATATCAATGATCAAAAAGGCTCACCGTAATCTGCTTGTATAAATATTTAAAATGTAGCATTGTTTTTGTGCCCCTGGAGAGTAAAATATCGGGCAATTACGGTATAAGGGGAATGGCGGATGGGCATGGAGGTATTGTCATTATCTGGATATTTCAGTCAAAATGTGAGCAGGAGGGTAAACGCTTTTTTCACTGTCTGCTTTTTACTTTGTAATTGCATTGAAGAACAGCACAAAAAAGGCCGTATTATTGGAAAATTCAAGCCGGATATAATTTATGTCGATTTGGAAAATAACAAGGTGGATATAATTGATGATTCAGGCAATATCGATGAATTCCTTCCCTATATTTCTCCTGAGCAGACCGGCAGGCTAAACAGACCGATTGATCTTCGGAGCGATCTTTACTCCCTTGGTGCGATTTTCTATACCCTGCTTACCGGAAAGACTCCTTTCTTTGCTGAAGATCTTTTCGGCTGGTGTTATGCCCATATTTCGATACAACCCGAACCACCCAGCAATTTGAACCCTGAAATACCTTCGGTATTATCCGATATTATAATGAAGTTAATGGCCAAGTCTCCCGATGACAGATATCAGAGCATTGCCGGCTTGCGAACCGATCTGCAAAGGTGTTTCCGACAGTGGCAGGATACAGGAACAACCGAAGCTTTTGTTCTTGAACGGGCCGATGTATTGCAGCGTTTGCGCTTTCATAACAGGCTAGTCGAAAGGGAAAATGAATTGAAATTATTAAAAGATATTTTTGACAATGTATGCAAGGGAAGCGTAGAGGCTGTGTTTATCTCCGGCTATCCAGGTGTGGGAAAGACGTCCCTTGTTAATGAACTGGAAAATCATGTGGCTGGTGCGGGGGGGAGGATTATTCGTGGTAAAGGTGAACGGTTTCAGCGGGATATTCCTTACCATGGGATAATTCAAATAATGCGTCAACTAATACGGCTGATTTTGTCTGTAAATCAGAAGAAGATAGACGGATGGAGGGACGGAAATAATGATATTTTGGACGTCAACGGAGGCATTGTTACAGAGTTAGTTCCTGAAATAAAGGCGCTCACCGGAGAATTTTCTACCGGTAGAATTTTGTCCTATAGAGAGTCAGAAAATCAGTTTATCCGGTTTTTAAAAAGTCTTCTCCAGCTGTTTAGCAGGACCACCAATTATCCGTTGGTTGTGTTTTTGGATGATTTACAGTGGATTGATCCGGCTTCGGTAAATCTGATTAAAGCAATTTTTGAAGATAGCGTTGAAGGACGGCTACTGCTAATCGGTGCGTATAGAATTAATGAAGTGGATGAGGAACATCCCGTCTTCAATATTATCCGTTCCCTTGAAGCTGTTCAGATACCAGTGAGCACTATTATGCCTAATACCCTTTCTGTTGAAGGAACAAGGGAGCTGGTGGGTAATATCCTAGAATGCCAAGACCAGGATATTGAGGTCTTGGCTAAGAAGATCTATCAAAAATCTGCAGGAAATCCATTATGTATAAAACAAATTATTCAAAAGCTTTATGAGGATGGCACCTTATATTATTCTTCTGAAGAATGGGCATGGAAATATAAAGGTAACGGACTGATGAACATAGAGGTAAAAGAAAGTATCATTGATTATGTTATAAAAAGGATAAAAAAGCTGCCTGCGGAAACTGTTGAAGTCTTAAAAATTGCTTCAGGTATTGGTACGAGCTTTTCTTGCGATGTGTTATCAAGTGCAGTGGATCAGACGACTGATTGGGTTAACCAAGTTTTAAAACCGGCTGTAGGCGTAAGTATTATTGCAGAAAAATACCGGCCTATTTTTCAAGGAGGCGAATCAAATTCTTCCGAGATAGAGCATTCAGCGGGGGATTTGTGTATTGGATATGAATTTTTTCATGAACGCGTCAGGGATGCGGTTTATTCATTGATGACGGATGAAGAAAGGAAAAAAGCTCATTATAAAATTGGGAAAGCCCTTCTGGGAAAAGTTGATCGGGCTTCCAGGACGGAAGAGTTGCCTGAGGCTGTTGACCACATAAATTTGAGCAGAGATTTAGTTGAGAATGAGGAAGAACGTGTACGACTGAGCGAGTTAAATTTATTGGCTGCCAAACAGGCAAAGCTTTCCGGTGCCTTGTCCGTTTCAAAGAAATACTTGGAAACCGGGATACAGCTGTTGCCGGAAAACTGTTGGGATCAATATTATAAGCTGGCTTTTGAACTATATCTTGAGTATTATTGGTGTGTATTTTCCCTCGAGGGTTTTTCCGCTGCTGAGTCGATATTCAGGCTGCTTAGCGAGAAAGCAAGGCATGAATTGGATCGGGCTGAAATATATGATAGAAAAGCCGCATTGTGTACGGGATACAATAAAGCCGAGGAGGCTGTTTTAGCGGGTTTGGAATCATTGAAGCATTTAGGCCTAACTTTACCGGCTGAGCCCGGTAAGTTTTTTTTGATGAAGGAGAAAATATCTGCTAAACTCAGGTTAATGGGTAAAAGAATCAAGGCTATATTGAATTTACCGGAGATTGTTGACCAGCGGCTAAAAAGGATTATTGGCGGGCTTGCCAACCTGATGCTTGTTGTCTGTTTAAATAAAACCCGGCTGTCCAGCTGTGTTCTCCTGAGCATGGTAAACCTGTCTCTGAAATGTGGAAATACTGATTATTCGGCCTTTGCATATGCCTGTTACGGAATTGTTTGCAGTGGCAGGTTTAAGGCTTATGACAGGATTGCCGGATACCAGGAGATAGCCGTTAGACTGGCTGAAAATAGCAGCGATTACTCGGTCAAAGCAAAAATTTATTACGTTATTGCTGCGTATTTAAATCACTGGAATACCCATTTGAGCAAAAGTCTGAATTATGGAGAAAAGGCTTATTGTTATGCTTCCCGGGTGGGAGATTGGGTGATGGGAGCGATCATACAAACCGAAATGGTTCAAATAAAATGTATGCTGGGCGAATCAATTGAAGAAATTTACCGACAATGCCAAACCGCACTTGAAGGCATAAAGTACGGCATGCCCGACTCGCTTATCCTTTTGAAAGCGATAAACCAGTTTCTTAAGAACTTAAAGGGCGAAACCTACGGCTCTCATACTTTCAGTGATGATCATTATGATGAAAGCGTTATGACGGAAAGGGTATCGGCAACAAAAAAAGGATTTGTCGTTCATCACTACTGCCTAATGAAGATACAGTCATACTGTTTACACGGGTATTCCATGGAAGCCTTTGACATGGTACTTATGCAGTTCGATAAGTTGGATTCGATTTTTGGGAAGATGCTGTATGCCGAAAATATTTATTGGGCGTGCATCGTATGTTTGTCTGTTTATAACAGGCTTGATAACAAGAAAAGGCAGAAGGCAGAAAGTATTATAAATAGGTGTAAGCATTTGCTGAAAAATTGGTCGGAAGCATGTAAGGATAACTTTCTGCATAAGTATTATCTTGTTTTGGCAGAGGAAAGCCGGCTAAAGGGAGATGTACAAAATGCCATGTATTTTTATGAAAATGCCGCTAAACTTATGAATAATAGCATTTTTTCACTGGATGCGGCTGTTATTTTCGAATTAGCAGCACGATTTTATTTGGAGATGGGCTTTGAAGGCAATGCTCAAGTATATATGGCCAAAGCATATAGGATGTACTTAAAGTTTGGCGCTATGATAAAGGCGAACATGTTATGTCAGGAGTTTTCGGAAATGCTATTGGGGATGCCCGAGGCTCATATTATTGATGTAAAGGATAAAACTGAGAAATATGATGAAACTACTGCAATTAGCATTGCCCGGACGGATGAATTGGCGGACGGAATTTCCCGTTATATTGATTTTCTGATGCTAAAAAAGGCTGTGGATTGTTTTACCAAAGGTGCAGATGTCCAAGATACTGTTGTTGAACTGATGGATATTGTAATGAAAAGCTCAGGAGCACAAAAAACATGCATGATTATTCTGGAGGATGAAACATCAGGAACACTGATATGCAAAAATGAGGGACATGAAGATGTGATATTTGAGCATATCGCATTTGATGATGAGATAAGCAGATGGTTTTCCATAAGGGCGGTGCTATATGTTTTAAATACAGGAAAATATTTGATAGTGAATGATGCTGTTTGTGATTCAATGCTCGGCAGGGATTTATATACAGTTGAAAATAATGTGAAGTCGGTTTTGTGCCTGCCAGTATTTATGTATGGCGGACTGTCCGGTATCCTTTACCTTGAAAACAATTTAGTGACCTATGGTTTTTCGGAAAAGCTGGTTGAAATATTTGAAAAACCGGCTTCGCTGCTTATCAATGTTGTTAAAACCAGCAAGAAACCTCTGTGGAGAAAGGATAATTCTGACCGGGTAATACAGCCAAAAGAGCTGTTAACAGAAAAGGAAGTCAATATAATAAAGTATATGGGTAAGGGATTATCGAATATGGAGATAGCAAAGAAGATGTATATTTCTGAAGGCACAGTAAAATGGCATACAAACCATATATATAAAAAACTAAAGGTCAAAAACAGAGCACAGGCGGTATTGAAAGCAAAGGAGATAGGTTTGGTGCATGAAAGCGAATAGCATGCTGCAGGATGATTAGCATATATAAGCTGGAATTATGCTGTTTTTTCGTATCTATAGTACAAATAATGCTATAATACAACCTATTTCAACAAAACCAACTTTCGTTGGCTTGTTTTGAAATACCCATATGCTAATATGAACTATATAATAGGTAATTATTGTTGATATCAGCGTATAACAGCTATTTTGGAAGAATCGAACGCAGCTAATGGGGTGAGGGTGATATAGCTAATGATTAGACGTGAATATACTGTTGTGCAAAAGAGTGGTGGTTCATACTTTGGAAGTGTAGCGTTTTTCAGACATCTGATTTATCTATTTCTGATAGCTGTTATACTCGCTGGTATGTACGGGATTTATGTGTTGTTTGACAAGATATTGATTGACTATGTAAAAGGCTGGATTGCTTCAATAGATGAGTATCAAACCAGCATGTCTCAGAAAGGTAGAATTAATGCAACAACCGGGTCCGGCACTAAAAGCATCAACGGACAGCCGGGTATCACTGATAAAGGCGCCGTTGACGTTGAAACTGACTTGACAGGGGTTCAGGAAGATTCAAATAGCGGTCTGGAAGAAACAAGCCGGGAGCAGACCAATGATGTTCCAAGCGGCGACAACGGTTTGAAGGAAACAAATTATACCATTGGTTACCAGCATAAGTATCCTGAGTTATATTGTAAACCTTCTAATGGCTTTGTACATAAAGAGAAAGTGGCCTATTTGACTTTTGATGACGGTCCGTCATCCAGAACGCAGGAGGTTCTGGATATACTAAGGAAATATAATATTAAAGCTACGTTTTTCGTAGTGACCAGCAATACAAAAACCTCATTGCTAAAACGTATTGCAGAAGAAGGACATGCAATTGGCATACATACCAATTCCCACGTGTACAGGGATATATATCGTTCTGTCGAAGCCTTTTTAGATGATTTTTATGCAGCATATCAAAAGGTGTATGAAGAGACGGGTATAAAAGCTGAGATCTTCCGATTTCCAGGTGGCAGCCTGAATGCATACAATATGGGCATTTACCAGGAAATAATTGCCGAAATGCTCAGGCGTGGCTTTATATACTATGATTGGAATATATCAACTAACGATTCTAATCCAAAGATAAGTGCAAAGGAAATAATCAAAACCATCAAAAATTCCGTAGATGGTCAGAATAAGCTGATAATACTATGCCATGATAGCGAGCAGAAATACGAAACGGTTAAAGCTTTGCCGGGTATAATTGAGTTTCTAAAGAAGGAAGGTTATACATTTGAAAAGCTCGATAATACCGTTGAACCTGTTGTTTTTTCATACAGGTAATTAAAAAGGAGGTAGAAGTATGGAGGAAAAGGCCTATAAGACAATGTTTGAAAATTTTAAACAGGCAGCCAAAGAGGTGTTTTTAACAAAAGAGGAAAAAAAGAGCGATGCCGATCAAGAAGATGATGATAATAGGCAAATAGAAGATATTGTTCTCGAACGTGCTGACGAAGAGGTAAAGAAAGAAGAACAAGAGGAGACGAAGGCTTCTAAGGTAAAATTGGATGAGGCTGTAACAATACAGGAAAAACAAAAAAACGAGCTCCCGAAGAAAGTTAAAACAATAGCAGCCAACAATGAGGTTGATACCGGCTTTATAAGCGAGTCAACAAAAATTCAGGGAGACATAATAACCGATTCAAATCTGATGTTTGCCGGCGAAATCAAGGGAAATATTGAGAGTAAAAACAACATAGTGGCTTCAGGGAAGGTATACGGAAATATTGCCTGTAAGGATTTGGAGATAAATGAAGCAATTATCGAAGGCAATATTACCGTGCAGGAATCTGTAAAGGTACTGATGGGTAGTAAAATAGTGGGGGACGTGTCGGCTAAAAGTGCTGTAGTAAACGGCCATATCGAAGGTAATGTGATGGTAAAAAACGATATCAAAATATATAAAAATGCCTGTATAATCGGGGATATATCCGCCGGCACCATGTATGTTGAAGACGGTGCAGTAATTAAGGGTGTCGTTAATACTTTTGTCATCAACAATGAAGAAGATAAAGAAAATAAAGAGAATGACTGAGATATTTTATCGACGGAATGTTTGAATCAGGAAATCATGAGTCACGGTAATGAAAAACGCATCACCGTTAATAGAATATATTAACGGTGATGCGTTTTTTTTTATTATTGGTAGCTGTGTATGTGCCCCCAGCGTAAAACCGCTGTTAAAAATCGTAGGGCTTCCACATGTAACGGAAGCAAGTCAGAGGTGATATCATGAAAGATGAACTTCAAAAAGAAGAAAATATAGTGAAAACTTATAAAATTGGTAATACCACCGTGAAAATATGTGATGATGCATGTAAGAATAAAACAGATGAGGAAGTGGAGATAATTCTGGAAAAAGCTAAATCCATTGGTTTTCAGGCTGTAAAGGGCTCACGATAAAGAGATTCATATATTAACAACGGAAAGAATTTGACGAAGTTCTGACAATTGTCAAATAGCCACGTAAAATTTGTCGAAATTTTATTGAATTATGTAAATAATTTTGTTATAATTAAATCGCTACGTACGGTAATATGTTGTAAGGTATTTAAGGACAAGCTAAACATCTTAATAATTAAATAACCCAGATTGGGCAAACCTGTCGAAAGGCAGGGACGCAAAGCCAAGGGCCTAAGGAGTGGTTATAATTCTATGGCAGCCGGTTGCGTAAAAAAGCTCTATACGACCGGTGTATAGAGTTTTTAATTGGGTTATAAAAAAACAAGAATAAGTTGTTAAAAAGATAACTAAAAGCGATTAAAGAAGGTAATGCAGGCATAACAGGGAAAAACAAATTCAGCTGATAGGATATATAACAGGATACAGGTTACATAAAGAATTATACAAAGAACATAACACACGCCGAATGCATATATATAAAACTATAAAAGACAAGCCTGTTGAGCATAATGGTAGTGCTTAGCTTTTACATCATCAACAGGTTTTTTTTATTCAATTTTTATTCAATAATGTTTACAGATTTTACTCTTCTAAAAGGGGTGAGACTTCATTGGTTGTGCCTAACGAGAATAAAAACGGAATGCTGTTTGAAGCGGCCAATATTGAGGAAGCGATAATAAAAGCGGAAAAACACTATAAATGCGGGAGAAAAGCTCTAAGGGTGTATACCTTAAAACCACCTATCTCTTTCCTTTGGGGGGCTATCAGAAAGCCGGGCATCTATAGGATTGAAAAGCTACATAGGGAGAAGATGGAAGCAGTTTCAGCTTTCCGGCCTGTTGACGGCACGGTAGAAATTATAGGCGGATTGATTAAGGTCAAAGACCCTGTCAATGGCGGCAGATATCCTTCCATAATAGTAAACGATCCAAACATTGATGTGTATATTAACAATAAAAAAGCAGTGGGTCCGTGCGTGGTTACTGAGAAGGATTGGATTAATGTAGTTGCAAAAGTAGTTGAGCCGAAAATCCGCATTGATGTTAAGCTTTCCCGGGATAGGATGGAGGCAATTCTTGAAGTAGAAAAAATCCCCGGAAGAAAGTATTTTTTGAGGGATGCGGAAGCCTGCAACACCCTTTTTATATGCGGGGATTACAAGGAGATACAGCCGCCCGATGTTTCACTTAAACAGTGTGTTGACGAATTGGTGAACAAAGGCGTGGCACCGGAGATTATACAGATGGATAGGATCCGGGACTTGCTTGAACTGCCACATGGAGGAAGCTGCGTTGTTGCTAAGGGAGTCCCTCCCGTCCACGGAATTAACAGCTGTATCAAATACTATTTTTCCCAGCACAGTTACAGAAACCCAAACCTTGATATGGATGGACGGGTGGATATAATGGATCATACCGTTATTCCCACCGTTAAGGTCGGTGATGTTTTGGCAGAAAAGCTTATTTCGGCAATTCCCGGGAAGGACGGTATGACGGTTACCGGCGAACCTGTAAAGGCCAAGCCTGGGAAGGAATTGATTTTTAAAGCCGGTAAGGGGACCATATTGTTGGACGACAAGAAAATTATAGCTGCCATTTCCGGAAGACCGGTGTTATACAAGGGTATAGTGAGCGTGATGCCGATTTTAACCATAGCCGGTGATGTAGATGTGGATACCGGAAATATCAGGTTTGATGGGGATGTCGTCATAAGAGGAAATGTTAAAGAAGGGTTAAGGGTAACAGCCGGAGGGAATGTTTTAATTGGCGGCAACTGCTATCATGCAGTTATACGAGCCGGGGGCAGTATTAGGATTTGGGGGAAGGTTATAAACTGTAAAGTGTCGGCAGGGGTCGATATGATTATGCACCTGTTTGTCATTCCTGCCATTGGAAATATTAAGCATATATTGAGCACCGTCGTTGAAAGAATAGCCTCAGCATATCCGAGCCGGCTGGAACGGGGAGTTGGGCATATGGTCTATACAATTTTGAATGAAAGCAAAAAGCTCAAAAAACTTGTTGAAGACATGGAAAACATGCTTCTTTATACAGAGAGTGAGGACGCGGAACGGGCATCTGCTGTAATAAGCAAAATCAAAAAGGAGTTATTTGGGACTAATGCCCTTCATATACGTACCCTTGATCAGATAAAAGAAATATGTGCTTTTCTTGAAGAACAGGAAGACCTGCTTAGGAAAAGGCATATAGCGAGTACAAATATAACACTGGAATACTGCGAGAATTCCGTGATTCAATGCAGCGGGAGTATTACCGTCATGGGGCGGGGAAGTTACAGGTCAAATCTGATTGCAAAAAATCATATATTGCAAAAGAGAGCAGATGGTGTGGTAATAGGAGGGGCTCTTGTAGCCGGTAAGATGATAAAAGCCGGAATTGTAGGCT
>LFSE01000051.1 GCA_001513075.1 Clostridiales bacterium DTU074
TGGTGGGCCATCAGGGACTCGAACCCGGGACACCCTGATTAAGAGTCAGGTGCTCTACCAACTGAGCTAATGGCCCGTTTATTTTTGTATATCGAGCGTTTAATATTATAACGGAACTGCCCCGATAATTCAAGATATTTTTTTTGCTTAATTGCTGTTTTTTGTTGGAATACATGCCTGTAGACGGTTTTTTCATCGATTTTCTTTATCTCTCGCTGTGTATAACAGGTATATAACAATAAATGCTTGAAACCTGTTAAGACGAAGCATTATCCTGAACTTCAAAGGTAAGGGGGAGGTCAGATATATCATAGCATTGTAATGGTTTGTAGGGGGAATAAACATGGTAAAACGGCATAGCCGAGTTATACGGCTACGCCGCGATATTCAGATGGGACCGTTCCCCAGGTTAAGTATTTGCCATAGCTATTACAGGGCCCTTTGCACCTTGCCCGACCGGATGCACTTGGTACATACTTTTATTGTTTTGGGTCTTCCGTTGACGATGGCTCTGACCTTATTGATGTTTGGAACCCATTTTCGGTTGGTTCTGCGTTTTGAATGGCTGACATTATTGCCGAACACCACACCTTTTTTGCATATATCACAAACCCTTGCCACAAACAACACCTCCTTTACAAGCAAGCCGCGGTTAAAACAATAATATTGTATCATTAAGAAATAAGTTTTGCAACAAAAGGTTTATTTATAAAATGTCATTGATTGCAGCGCTAAAAAAAACAATTATAATGAAAAAGCCTGATTTAACCAATAAAAGCGAATTATACAGGGATTAGGCTGGAGAAAAACCGAAAGGCTTGAGAAATGAAATATTGTTGCATGATTTCTGATCATAGTATAGAATGTAAGTAAATTAATTTGAGGATAGAACAGATATTAAGGAGGTTAGCTCGATAATGGCTGCCAAAAAGAAAAATTTATTAGGTGAAATTATTATTTCTGATGAGGTTATAGCTATGCTGGCTGGGATATCGGCTATGGAATGCTACGGCATTGTTGGCATGGCATCCAAACGCGCCACAGACGGTATAGTTGAATTGCTTGGCTTTGAGAACCTGACCAGGGGTGTAAAGGTCCAAACGCAGGATGATGCTGTTTATATTAACCTGTATATTATTGTGGAATACGGTATTTCAATTGCTACTGTCGCCCGGAATGTTATAGAAACCGTCAAGTACAATATAGAGAACTTTACGGGTATGACTGTAAAACGGGTGGATATAACAGTGGAAGGTATTAGGGTATAGTCCTATCCCGCTCAAAGGAGGTACAGAAAAGTTGAGTATTGAATTCATTGATGCGGTAAAGTTAAAGGAAATGATCTTGTCAGCTACCCAGTTTCTGGATAAGCATAAGCAGGCCATCAATGCGCTTAATGTGTTTCCGGTGCCAGATGGGGATACGGGAACCAATATGCATCTAACCCTGATGGCGGCGGCAAAAGAGGTGCGGGCAGCCAGTTCCGATAGTATTGCAAGCATAGTAAACGCATTGTCAAGCGGTGCTCTTAAAGGAGCAAGGGGTAATTCCGGCGTTATTCTCTCTCAGTTGTTCAGGGGTTTTGCTAAGGCTTTACAACAAATTGAGAGGATTACCACAAGCGACTATGCTGAAGCTTTACGACTTGGAGCCGAGACTGCGTATAAAGCGGTTATGAAACCGGTAGAGGGCACCATATTAACCGTTGCGCGGGTTACGGCTGAAGAGGCAAGGAAAATCGCAAAAACACATAAAGATTTCGAGGAATTCAATAAAGAAATTATTAAGGCAGCCAAGGCGATACTGGACAAAACACCCGATATGCTTCCTGTTCTAAAACAGGCCGGCGTGGTTGATGCCGGCGGAATGGGACTTCTCTATATCATGATCGGCGCCGCCCAGGCATTAAAGGAAAGCTTTGAGCTGGATGATTCATTAGTTGTTCCGGAGGAAACAAGGCCTGTTGTCGAATTCGAAGCCGAGATGGAGGAAGATATTGAATACGGCTATTGTACCGAGTTTCTTATAAAAAATCTGCATCCTTATGTGGAAGAGGGCGATGAGGAGAATTTAAGGGACAGGCTGTCAAAAATAGGGGATTCGGTTGTGGTGGTAGCTGATGGTGGGATTATCAAAGTACATGTTCATACCAACATGCCGGGTAAAGTCCTGCAATTGGGATTGAGATATGGAGAGCTTTCTAGCATAAAAATAGATAATATGAGAGAGCAACACAGGCATTTAAACACCCCTGTTGATCAGCCTGATGTTTATGAAAAGGAATTCGGAGTTATTGCTGTGGCAATTGGAGAGGGTATTGCATCTATATTTAAGGATCTATCGGTTGATTATATTGTTGAAGGCGGTCAGACCATGAATCCCAGTATCGATGATATTCTGAAGGCCGTTGAAACGGTGAAAGCCAAAGAGATCTTTATATTGCCCAACAACGGCAACATTATACTGTCCGCTTCGCAAGCTCAGCAGATTAGCGATAAAACTCTTCATGTCATTCCCAGCAAATCCATACCCCAGGGAATAGCGGCGATGCTGGCATTTAATCCGGACGTTGACGGAGCGACCAATGTTGCCCGTATGACCGAAGCTTTGGGAACAGTGAAAACCGGACATGTGACATATGCGGTACGCGATTCCAACTTTGATGGCATGTCCATTAAGAAGGACGATATAATCGGGCTGTTTGACGGAAAGATAAGTGCCGTTGGACGGGATTTGCAACAAGTTACACAGGAACTTATAAGCAATATGGTTGATGAGGACAGCGAAATTATTACCCTGTTTTACGGGGATATGATAAGTGACGAGGAGATTGAACCAATAACTAGCCTGATAGAAGAGCTTTATCCAGACATAGATGTGGAGGTCCACTACGGAGGTCAACCGCTTTATTACTTTATAATCTCCGTTGAATGATAAAACTGGGGGTTTCCTCCAGTTTTTCACATATTATGGCCTTTATTGATCGGTTGTAAATTTTGATTGTACGCTTACAACTGTTTCCGTAAGAGGTGCGGCTATGGAGGCATTAAAACAATCGGTTCAGTATGTAAAGGGTGTAGGGCCCAAAAGGGCAATGAGATTGAATAAGCTGGGGATAAAAACCCTGCAGGATGTTTTGTACTATTTTCCCCGGGATTATGAAACCTGGCAGGGGATAAAAAAGGTTCGTGATGCCGTTAGCGGAGAAGAGGCATCCTTTGTTGTGACCTTTGATGGCAGGGCAAACAACCAAAAGCCGAGAAAAGGGCTTACATTGACAACTTGGCGTTGTCGAGATGAGACGGGCTATATATGGTGTGTATGGTTCAACCAACCTTACCGTGCCAGGCTTTATAGCAATGCTAAGACATATTTTGTCAGAGGTAAGGTGGTAGCCAAGTACGGTATGCTTCAGCTACACAATCCCATTGTGGAGGAATACCTTCCCTCGGTTCATGACGTCCATAAGATATTGCCCGTATACCCTCTGACGGAGGGAATAAGCCAGAAGGATTTGCGCAACATAACGGCTTCGGTGCTGAAGAGGGTTGAAGGTAGGCTGCACGATGAATTTCCAGCAAGCGTTAGAAAAATGTTTGGATTGGTTGAAAAGAATTATGCCCTCCGCCATATTCATTTTCCTCAGACTGTCCAGTCGCTGAAAGCAGCCAGGCGGCGGCTTGTGTTCGAGGAACTGTTTTACATAAAAATGGCATTGAGCGTAATACGCCAAAAGAATCACATGGAACAGCGGGGACTTGTATTTGAGTGGGATCAGTTCAGGCTGGATAAATTTATATACGATCTGCCCTTTCAGCTGACAAACGCTCAGAAGAGGGTGGTGGATGAAGTGCTGCAGGATTTGAAAAGCGGGAGGGTGATGAACCGATTAATACAGGGAGATGTAGGCTCAGGGAAGACCGTCATTGCGGCGGTGGGTATGTATTGTGCCGCCTTAAGCGGATATCAAAGCGCCATGATGGCCCCTACCGAAATACTGGCAAGGCAGCACTTTAATTCATTGAAGGGGTTGTTTGAAAATACCGATGTTAAGGTGGAATGTCTTGTCGGAGGGTTGAAAAATGCTGAAAAGGAACAGATAAAAGCCAGGCTGGCATCGGGAGATATCGACATGCTTATTGGTACCCATGCCGTCATTCAGGATGAAGTGATCTTTAAAAAACTGGGTCTTGTGGTAACTGACGAGCAACACAGATTCGGGGTACGTCAGAGAGCTGCTTTGAAGGAAAAGGGGCAATCTCCTCATATGATGGTCATGTCCGCCACCCCGATTCCCAGGACCCTTGCCTTGATGCTGTATGGCGATCTTGATGTTTCAATAATCGATGAACTGCCACCTGGAAGGAAGCCGGTGAAAACATATCATGTGCCACCTTCCATGAAAAGCAGGGTTTTGGATTTTGTTAAGCGGCAGGTAGCTGAGGGTCGTCAGGCTTATATGGTTTGTCCTTTGGTTGAAGAATCGGATGCAATTGACTCTCAATCCGCGGTGGAGCTGTTTGAATCCCTTAGAAATGGTGAGCTGGCCAATCTGAGATTGGGCCTTCTTCATGGACGCATGAAACCCCAGGAGAAGGAAAGGACAATGGAGGCCTTTGCCGCCGGCCAAGTGGATGTATTGATATCAACCACGGTGATAGAGGTAGGTGTAAATGTGCCCAACGCCACCTTAATGGTCATTGAAAATGCCGAAAGATTTGGTCTGGCTCAGTTGCATCAGCTGCGGGGGCGTGTAGGACGGGGTGAACATCAGGCTTATTGCATATTGATTGCCGATGCAAAGACGAGAGAGGTTTATGAGCGAATGAAGATAATGACGAAAACCAACGATGGCTTTGAAATCGCAGAAAAGGATTTAAAGCTGCGCGGCCCCGGTGATTTTCTCGGAGTCAAACAGCATGGCCTGCCCGAATTCAAAATTGTGAATCTGGTGAGGGATATGGAGATACTAAAAGAGGTGGATGTTGCCGTAAACCGGATATTGCAGGATATGGATAACCCGGCTTATAAGGCATTATTGGAATATACAACGGATAAGTTTAATAAACAGCTGGCCGAAATAACCCTGAACTGAAGCGGTTTTTTTGGTTATAATTATACAAAAATATTTATAAACAGCGAAACATTGCTATATATTACTAGAGTAAAATCAGATAGATTGGTTAAATTAATAATACCATAACAATAGGAGGTGAAATTGACGTGCCTAGGAATAACAGAAATAGGACTGTGGTTCCGGAAGCCAGGCAGGCGCTTGACAACATGAAGTTTGAAATAGCCAACCAGCTGGGCGTTAATTTAAAACAAGGATATAACGGGGATATAACAGCTAAAGAAGCTGGTTATATTGGTGGGTATATGGTAAAGAGGATGATCGAGCAAGCCGAAAGGCAGCTCAGCGGAAGGTAACAAATGAATAATAAAAGGGAGTGGTCAAGGGATCGCTCCCTTTTACTTTTTATCATGCAGTATACTCCACCATATCGTGGGAATAAATCAATGACCGTTTTTATATCCGAAAAGCATAAAAAATGCCGGTGACCGTGAGGCCACCGGCGCTGGGAGAGGAGAAATTGAAGGAAGAGCTCTATGGGGGATGTTAAATAATATGAATATTATTTAACATTTATATTGTTGCATAAAACACCCGAAAATATACCCGTATATAAAAAATATAATCTCATATAATTGAAAGACAGGCCTTGCGATGGAATGTTTCCAGAATATTAAAAAATATTTTATAATATTTTCCAATTGCAATTCTAATTACTTGTATCCCATGTAATGAGGTCCTTATGTGTGAAAGATTGCTTGTCGATCATTGTGAATTGTGTTAGAATAAATTACAATAGATGTGCTTAATTATGCGCGGAGGAGACGACTTTGAGGATTATAGCAGGGCGATGGAAGGGAAGGAAGCTTTTATCCCTGAAAGGTACAAGCACCAGGCCTACCTATGACAGGGTTAAGGAAGCAATGTTTAATATTTTGCAGGCTTATATACCCGACAGCCTTGTCCTGGACTTGTTTGCAGGCACCGGAAATCTGGGGTTGGAGGCTTTAAGCAGAGGCTGTAAGAAGGTGGTATTTGTTGAAAAAAATCCACGGGCGGTGGAAATACTCAACCAAAACCGAAGAAATTTGGGATGTTTTGATCAGTCCCATGTCGTATGTGATGATGTTTTTCATGCTATAAGATATCTTTCCGGTAAAGAAAGATTTGATGTGGTATTTGCAGATCCTCCTTACAATGAAGGTATGGATGCCCGGCTGATATATGCGATTGCGGAAAGTGATGTAATGCAGCCTGATGGAATCATAATGCTGGAACATTCAAGCAGGAGCAATCAGCCTGATGAAGCGGGGGACATAAAGAGAATTCAGACCAGAAAATATGGCAATACCAGCATCAGTATCTACAGAAAGTGCAGGAGTGATGATTAACTATGAAGATAGCCGTTTATCCTGGAAGTTTCGATCCCATAACCAATGGCCATATGGATATAATAAAAAGGGCAAGCAGGATATTTGATAAGCTGATTGTGGCGGTAGTACGCAATCCCAATAAGGTATCCATGTTTACCGTTAACGAGAGAATGGATTTAATAAGGAAGGCGGTTGCGGGCTTGCCCAACGTTGAGATCGATCATTTTGAGGGCTTATTGGTTGATTTTATGCGGTCAAAGAATGCCCGGGTGATAATAAAGGGTTTAAGGGCAATATCCGACTTTGAATATGAGTTCCAAATGGCATTAATGAACCGTAAACTGGATCCCAATATTGAAACCCTGTTTATGATGACCAATTATAAGTACTCCTATTTAAGTTCAAGTGTAGTGAAAGAAATTGGCAGGTTGGGCGGATGTATAGGCGATTTGGTACCGGATGAGGTAGTGCTGGATATACAAAAAAAACTAAGGAGTTTAAGTAGTGGAGGCCAAGACGCATGAATGGGGAGGAATTAAGGTTGAACATACTTAATCTCTTGGATGTATTGGAAGACGAGTTGGAAAACGGCAAGTTTGTACCTTTTTTAGGCAAAACTATGATCGACAAGGAAAAAAGTCTGAGTATAATAAGGGATATACGGCTCAGCCTGCCAGAAGCCTTAAGGCAGGCAGAGCTGATAAAGCAGGAACGGCAGAGAATCCTGGCTGAGGCGCAAAAGGAAGCCGAGACAATTATAAAAGAAGCTGAAGAGCATATAAAAATGCTGATTGATGAACACGAGATCACAAAGATGGCTTATCAGCAATCCAGAGAGATAATTGAAAACGCTCAGGACAGTGCCAAGCAGATCAGATTGGGGGCCAAGGAGTATGCTGATGAACTACTGCAGGAAGTGGAGCGTTATTTGGAGGAGCAGCTAAACATTGTGAAACAGAATCGGCAGGAACTCAATGTGGCAAAAAGGTAGTATCAGCGCTGACGCCTGTTTTTAGCGGGTTTTTTTGCCTTGCCTTGTGCCAGATATATAAGCAAGCCGATAATCAGGAGAGTTATAATGCTGCAAAAGGCAAGTTGCCATGCGGTCCAAAACATAGCCGGCCAGGGGAGTTCTGAATGGCGGGTGAATTGATGGAAGGCCGATAAATCGGCAAAGGGCCGGATTTTAATGATTAACCAGGCTATGGCTGTTGCTAAAACAGCATGCAGGAATTTTGCGGCTAAATAAAGTCCGGAGGATATCCCGATTTTACCGATATAGGCCAGTGCCTGGCTGTGGATTGAGAAACCGCTCCAGCTTATTATGAAGCTGCATAAGAGGATTTTATGATATAGCGGTGCGACAGAGTGGGATATTAGCCTGCATCCTGCGGTCATCTCCAGTATCCCCCCGATTAAACCGTTGAGCAAGCTATGATCAAAACCAGCTGGCAATAGAAGGGGAGCTAAAAGAGTGGACAGGGCATTCAGAATTCCTGTTTTTGCAGAGATATTAATTATAACTGAAAAGAGTATGATATACCCTCCTACATAGATAAGGGTGTTCATTGAATTGCGGACGGCATCCCCAAGAAGTTCACCAAAAGTCCTGCTGTCCTTATGTCTGGCTGACATAAGGGCTTGAAGGGCTGTTTTTATGCCCGGAGATTTGTGGGGTGTTTTTGGGGGTTTGTTATGGTCTGCAGCGTAAAACCGGAACAAAATGCCCACCAGGATTGAAGCTGTATAATGGCTGATTGCAATGATTCTGCCGGCTTCAGGGCTGTTTAACATTCCAATGCCCACTGCACTCAGCATAAACAAGGGGCCGGAAGTGCTGCAAAATGCGATTGTTCTTTGGGCTTCCTTCACGCTTATTTTGCCTTTTTCCCAAAGGAGCCATGTTAATTTAGCCCCTACGGGATAGCCGGACGTGATGCTCATGACCCAAATAAATGAGCTTTCTCCGGAGCAGCGAAATACGGGACGCATAACAGGCTGTAATAGAACCGCAATAAAATCCACCACCCCGATTCCGATAAGAACCTCGGCGACAACAAAAAAAGGAAAGAGTGCCGGCAAAACGATCTTCAGCCAAGTATCCAGGCCCGATATAGCGGCCTGAAATGACTCTTGGGGGAAGGCAAGAATAAATGACGAAGCTATCAAGCACAATAGGCATAACCCTGCGGCATGTATTTTATTAGCCATATGTTGTTTGTTCATTTTTCCTCCTGGACGGTATAACGTGGTTATTGCAATACTAATCATATTGTGGAGGGAATAATTTTATGAAGAAAAAAGTTAAAGTTGGGTTGGCTCTGGGCGCAGGTGCTGCCAGGGGTTTAGCCCACATAGGTGTTTTACAGGTGCTGGAGGAACATGGTATCATCCCCGAATATATAGCCGGTAGCAGCATTGGGGCTATTGTTGGTGCATTATACGCCGCGGGAATTACCCCAAAGATGATGGAGGGTATAGCACAAAACCTGGATGTTGCCCGTTACTATGATGTGAGGGTTCCCCGTGTCGGGTTTATTGAGGGCAAAAAAATTGAGGAGCTTATAAAGCTGCTTACCCAGAACAAGGATTTTAATGAGTTAAAAATTCCGCTGACAGTTACAGCCGTGGATTTAAAGACGTGTAAGCTAATAGAGCTCTCTACGGGGAAAGTGTATAAAGCCGTGCGGGCTAGCATATCCATACCGGGGATTTTTACGCCAGTTGTTCGGGACGATTATGTTTTGGTAGACGGAGGTTTGCTCTCCCGGGTTCCCGTTGACACCGTTAAGCGGATGGGGGCCGATGTGGTGATAGGTGTTGATGTGGGTTTTAGAGGCCAGCACCATCCGCCTGTAAATGTCCTTGAAGTAATTATGCAGTCCTTGGAAGTCATGGAGCTGGAAATCCTGAAAAACAACGTTCAAAAGGGAGATGTGATTATATATCCGGATGTTTCCGGCATTCATCCCTTCTACTTTGATAAGGTAGATGATTGTGTACGGGAAGGGAGGAAAGCTGCAACCGAGGCTATCGACCGCATAAAGCACCTGATAGAAACATGGGAGAATTAAATAATTCTGATTCTTTCGGTAAAATCACGGTTGCCCTTTTTGTATTTATCCCCGGGTATGCCCAGGCAGTATAGATTTGTGGCCAGCACATCTATCATAAACATCTCCCTGGCTATCGGGCTTTCCAGTTTTTTATTATACTGTGCCGCCTTGGTAATGATGGGTACCCTGGCTGATTGCTTTAGCTGTTTTAACAGGGGTATGGCCTTTTTGGAGAAGCCGAGGATACGGATATATTGAGGGCCTCCGGCATTGCGGAAAAATTCAATTTTTCCCTTGTTCAGTCCCAGGAGACCGTGGATGAGTATGCGCTGGATTCGGGTGTATACATACCTTTTAGTCTTTGTCAGCATTAGGAATTCGTCAAGGTTGGTTGCCCTTTGGGCACATTCTTTTATGCGATTTTCCAGCCCCTCGTCCACGTCCATCCAGTCTTTGATTTCCTGGGAAGGGGCCCGTCGAACCAAACCCAACAGAAGCTGTTCCAGGGATCGGTTTGTTACCGGACCTTTGCCCGACAGTATGGCACTTTTCAGGATTTCAAAGGAGGATGGGGGCATTGTCCGGGCAATTGTATCCCACCTCATCCGGTTTACCAGCTCGTTTCTTATGGCTGTTGCGCTGGATATCCTTCCGTTTATGTCGGCAGAGCTGTAAGCAGGACCTACCCTGGGTATGGTGAGGGGCTGGATATTGCTTTTGGTCCTGTAAAGGGTTTTCAAATACTCCAGCGCCAATATGGAATTGGAGCTGCCGATAACCTTTGCCCATTGAGCTTCTGCAAGGTTGCTCCATCCACAGCCTGAGAAGTATTCGGTAATGGCTCTGTATCGGGCCTGAGGGAAGGATAGCCCCTGTTCCAGATATTTCCTTAACAATGACTTAAACTGGACGGGTTCATCGGCCAACACCCTGGCAACCATAGAAAGGGGTTCCAGCTCACCTACTTCGCTGCCAAAACTGACATGCGTTACTACACCAGTATGATTGAGGAGCTGAATACCTCCATAGGCAAACAGTTCTGCTGTTTGGGATGAATACGCAGCCGGAAGCTCAATAACCAGATCAATACCGTTGCGGAGGGCCATTTCGGTTCTTTCCCATTTATCTACGATAGCGGCCTCTCCCCTTTGGGTAAAGTGGCCCGACATCACCACAACCGTATAGTCTGGCTTAAGCAACTCCTGGGATTGTTTAATATGGTGCATGTGGCCGTTGTGGAACGGATTGTATTCAGCGATTATCCCCAGTACCGTCACTTTAAAACCCCGCTTTCTTTTGTAAAAGGAAGTCAGTAAACATATAATATTTATACTATATTTTAATAGGTTTTAAAAGGGCTATTATATACAGATAATTCTGAAATTTATATCTTCTGAAGGATTTTATGTATTTTTGTAGAATAATAATTAGGTTTGTTTTTGCACAGGTAATAAAATATAAAGGATATATAATGTTTTTGAAAGGGGAAATATTTATGGGTGTAATGGAATCTATAGTTAACAAGGCAAAGTCATGCAAAAAACGGATTGTGCTTCCTGAATCGGAGGATGAAAGGACGCTAAGAGCGGCTGAGATAGTGACCAAAGAAGGCATAGCGGATGTAATCCTACTTGGCAAAAAGGATGAGCTCTATAACAGGGCAAAGGGCTTGGATCTTACCGGTGTTACCATAATTGATCACGAGAATTCTGAGAAATTTGATACTTACGTGGATCAATTCGTTGAAATGCGAAAGAAGAAAGGAATGACACCGGAGAAGGCTAAGGAGATCATGAAGGATCCGTTATATTATGCAACCATGATGGTCAAGCTTGGAGATGCTGATGGCATGGTGGCAGGTGCGGTAAACAGTACACCGGATGTATGGAGGCCGGTACTGCAAATTATAAAAACTGCGCCTGGGATACCCATAGCTTCCAGCTGTTTTCTAATAGAAGTGCCTGATTGTCAATACGGCGAGAACGGAGTTTTTATATACTCCGATTGCGGCCTGAATCCCGATCCCACTCCTGAACAGCTAGCAGCTATTGCTGTATCCGCTGCCAGAACTGCCAGAGTGCTGGTGGGCATGGAGCCACGGGTAGCCATGTTATCCTTTTCAACTAAGGGAAGCGCTCAGCATGAGTCGATTGAAAAGGTTATTGAAGCTACCAGAATAGCAAAGGAGATGATGCCCGATCTGCTTATTGATGGGGAATTGCAGGGCGATGCGGCGTTGGATATGGAAGTGGCGAAAAAGAAATGTAAAGACAGTCCGGTGGCCGGCAGAGCAAACGTACTGGTATTTCCGGACTTAAATGCCGGGAATATTGCCTATAAATTAACCGAGCGATTGGCAAAGGCCATGGCATTGGGACCCTTAAGCCAGGGGCTTGCAAAACCTGTAAATGATTTATCGCGAGGCTGCAGTGCGGAAGACATTGTTAACGTAGTGGCTATTACGGCTGTTGAAGCCCAGGAACAATGACGGGAGGTTTTAATTATGAAGGTTCTTGTAATAAATGCGGGTAGCTCGTCTTTAAAGTACCAGCTGATAAATATGATTGATGAGAGTATTTTGGCAAAGGGAAATGCCGAACGTATCGGAATAGATAATTCGGTGTTGTCCCATACACCGGCAGGTAAGGATAAAGTTGAGATTAAGGCTGAGATAAAGGACCATGTCCAGGCTGTGAGAATGGTCATCGATGCGTTGATACATCCCGATTACGGGGTAATATCGGATATGGGGGAAATATCCGCGGTAGGGCACAGGGTTGTTCACGGCGGTGAAAAGTTTTCCGGTTCTGTAATTATTGATGATGCGGTAATGGAGGCCATAAAGGAAAATATTGAACTGGCACCCCTTCATAATCCGGCCAATATAACGGGCATAGAGGCATGCAAAAGCGTGATGCCCGATACCCCTATGGTAGCCGTTTTTGATACTGCTTTTCATCAGACCATGCCGAAAGAAGCCTATATTTATGCTATTCCCTACGATGCCTATGCGAAATACGGGATAAGGCGATATGGCTTTCACGGAACTTCTCATAAGTATGTTGCATTGAGGGCTGCCAAGCTTATGGGTAAACCGATTGAGGATTTAAAAATCATTACATGCCATCTTGGCAACGGCTCCAGCATAACGGCTGTAAAGAATGGCAAGTCAGTTGATACCAGCATGGGCTTTACTCCCCTGGAAGGTTTGCCGATGGGTACCCGCAGCGGGACAATAGATCCGGCTATTATCATGTTCTTAATGGAAAAGGAAAACATGACGCATGATGAAATTAACAGATATCTGAACAAGGAATCGGGAGTATTGGGAATATCCGGCGTCAGCAGCGATTTCAGGGATCTGGATGCCGCTGCAGCAGAAGGCAATGAAAGGGCAAAGACCGCATTGCATGTTTTTTCGTATTCAATAAAGAAATATATCGGAGCTTATACCGCTGCTATGGGAGGACTGGATTGCCTGGTGTTTACAGCAGGTATTGGTGAGAATAATCCGTATATCCGTCAAAAAGCATGTGAAGGCTTGGAATTCATGGGTATAAAACTGGACGATGAGAGAAATAAGCTGTATATAAGGGGTAAAGAAGGGCTGATATCTACCGATGACTCGACCGTCAAGGTTTTCTCAATTCCAACCAATGAGGAATTGATGATAGCCCGGGAGACCGTGGAATTATTAAAATAATTATGAAAAAGCACCTATAAAGGTGTTTTTTCTGTTTTCTATTACTTTTTTGTTGGTTCTTTCAAAAATAAATGGTAGAATTAAACATATGCATAATAATGAGATAAAGGGGGAGTAGGAGCATGTTTATAAGACCCGATTTTTTCCTGGAACGGCTTTACAAAGAGAATATTCCCAAATACAGCTTCAATGCCGATACTGAAAGTGAATGGAGAATATGGAGAGATGATTTGAAAAAGGTATTTGTCGAGAAGATGGGCGGATTCCCGGAGAAGAAGGCGGAATTAAATCCGCGGATCGTTGAGGATGAAGATCTTGGGAACTATATAAGGCAGCGAGTGGTGTACACCATTATGGAAGGCTTGGATATGATATCCTATGTATTGATCCCCAAGAATGCAGAGGGAAAGTTACCTGCCGTTGTAGCCTGCCACGGACACGGATACGGAAGCAAAGAAATTGTCGGTTTGAAGTTTGATGGCAGCCCTAAAACCGACGGACCTACATATCAAAAGAATTTTGCACTGGAGCTGGTGAAAAGGGGATTTTTTGTAATTGCGCCTGAATTATTGGGTTTTGGTGATAGGACCCTTGAGGCGGATGGGGATAAAGCGCATACTGGACACAGTTCCTGTGATCTGATATCAACGAATCTTTTGATGTACGGGAAGACTATGGCCGGTATGAGGGTTTATGAGGTCATGCGTACAATAGACTATCTCTTTACACGCAGCGAAGTGGATACCGACAGGATAGGCTGTATGGGTATCTCTGGCGGAGGGCTGGTTTGTTCTTTTGCCAGTGCTGTGGATGAAAGGATTAAGGTCTCGGTGGTAAGTGGCTTTGTCAATACTTTTAAAGACAGCATCATGTCTATCCACCACTGTATAGACAACTTTGTTCCCGGAATAATTAAATATGCTGAAATGCCGGATATAGTCGGCCTGATTGCCCCCAGACCTTTGCTTATTGAATCCGGAACAAGAGATCCCATATTTCCTATAGATGCTACTGAAGAAGCTTACCGCAGGCTTGAAAGAATTTATCAGCTGCTTGGAGCAGGGGACAAACTTGATAAAGACTTATTTGAGGGGGATCATATGATATCCGGTGCAAAAGCCTATGACTGGTTTGTGAAATGGCTGTAACCAATATTGCATTGCCGTTTGTGCGCCTATTAATAGCGGATGTCCTAAACATGTAATATGAATTCTGAGTTATGGCATAAAAAAGAATAAGTGCTTATACATAAGCACTTATTCTTTTTTTCTAGTGTATACTCATCAATAACTGGCAAATTGCCTAAATATGCTGCGCAATTTAGCTTGTTCTTACAAACAGACGGAATTGTATAAATGCAGGAAAGATTTTATTCAATGTTAAACTGCATACCACCGGTTACGACTTCTTCCCGGCTGCTTTTCAAATATCCTACAATTATCTGGTTCAGGCGGGGATATACCCCTATATCTTCTTCTGTTTTTACTAATATTTCATCATCTATAACAGCCACTATTATTGCATTTCTTGTATCTTCATCCGGCCTGACTATTCTGTGCTTGTGTTTTGCATCATCTATGTTGTCGGTGTATAGTATTTTGCCGTTTTTTATTATGGCAAAGCTTGTTGCATATTCTTCCAGTTCAAATATCTCATGGGATGAAAGTAAAATGGTCCCTCCATTTCCATTGACGTACTGTTTTATCAGGTGTATAAGTTCATACCTTGATGCCGGATCCAAATGCTGGGTAGGTTCATCCATGATTATCAGCCTTGCACTTGTCGCTAGGGCAAGAATTGACAATATAAGGGTTTTTTGTCCTCGTGAAAGTTTCTGCATTTCCTGGGCAAGGTTAAAGCCGTACTTGGAGAGAAAGTTCCTGAAAAACTGATCGTCCCAGGCGGGGTACAGGCTTTTGTACATGATATAGTAATCTTCAAGCCTTAAATTATTAAATACCTTTCTGTCTTCGGTTACAAAAGCAATATCAGCTTTTAATGAAGTATCAAAGGGTTTGTCAAATACGATTATTTCTCCGGAATCTTTGGGAACGGCATTCATTATACATTTCAGCGTTGTGGTCTTTCCGGCTCCGTTTGGCCCGACCAGCGCCAATATTTCTCCCTGAGGTACCGCAAAATTTATATCAGAGAGAATTTGTTTTCCATCGATTTGTTTACTTAAGTTTTTTACCTGGAGAGCGTACATTTCAGTTTTCACCACCTTTTCTTACGAAGGTTAAATAGCTGAATAAGCATATTAAGCAGGATGTCAAAAAGGACAGCACTGCATTGCCCTGATGTGTGAAGCTGATGAGATTGTAAGGGTTAAAGTTGGAAGCGCTGATATCCCGGGAGCCCAATCCTCCAAGTACAGCGTCCAGGATGGTCATTAATGTGGCCCAGACGAAGCCATTTCTGCCAAGAGCGGAAAACAGCATTGTAATTCCAAATATTGAGAATAATAGGGTTAAGCTGTTTAGCTGAAACACAAGCCTGGATAAAATATCGGATTCCGCAAAAATCTGGCTGATCACAGATGTCGCAGTGACAGTAAGCGTCAGATAAACGAAATTGTATAGGTAAAGCTCTTTTTTGGAAAAAGGCAGTAGATACAAAAGTTCTGCATTTTTGTGCTTTATATCATAAGCAAGCAATGAAGATGAAATAAGGAGTATTGCTGCCGTTTTTACAAAAAGATTGGGTATTAAAAGGAGCAGGGTAAAAAAGATAAGCTGTCCGGTTTTCTCTTTCAATTCTTTTTGCAGATATACTTCCATTTTTGAAATGTTCTTTGAAATAGCTGTAAAATTATCCATTTTTCCATACCTCCTCAAATATCAGCATTGCCGTATAATAATCAATGCCATCTTTTTTTAGCGTTGAAACACATTCCCTTATGGTTTTGATAATCTTTTGCTCTATATCAACATCTTTTTTTATAAAATATCCTACTCCCTGCTCGGCTTGAATATATCCTTCCGCTTTCAGTCTTTCCAAGGCTTTCAGAACGGTGTTTATGTTTACGTCAAATATGTTTTGCAGTTCCCTGATTGTAGGAAGTTGGGCGCCTTTTTGAAGGTGTCCGAGCAAAAGTTCCGACTTTATCATATTTTCAATCTGGATATAAGCGGGGATTCCACTGTGCTTATCCACTTTTCTCAGCATTTTGCATCATCACTTTCTGTTGATTTTTACAAAGCCGGTGGATTCAATTTCAACCGGTGCTTTGTTTTTACTGTCAATGGTTATGGTTCCGCCCGTTGCCTGTACATAGAGCTCAGCATTTTGAGCCTGAGGGTTTAGCACTTCAATTACGCCGTTTAAGCCGCTCGATGTTATATCAAACCTGTCAAATACGGTTTTTATAATGATATTTGTACCGGTCGAACGAAGCTGTATATCATTGAAATGCATTTCTCCTCTGATATCTGCTCCCACACAGTCGATGTCCAATGTCTTTCCTTTCATGCTGCCGTTTATGTCCAGCCCGGAAGAATCAATTTGGATATCATTTTCAGATATAATGTCGGAATTAATTGAGGCTCCTGCACAATCTAGTGAAAAATCCTTAAAATTTCCCTTGCCCCTGATCTTTATTCCACTGCAGTGGGTGTACAGCTTTCTTGCCTTTGCTGTCCCTATTTTTATAACATAGGTATCTATGGCGTTAAAATCTATATATGAAATGGTAAGACTCCCGTCAGTTTCTTTCACGGATAATTCGGATGGGTAATGCAAAATATTACCGTCGGTGAATTCGAGTTCAATACCGGAAGCAACGTCTATGGTTATATGGTCTATGTGTTCTATCTGCATTTCACTATCGGGCAAAATCCTGTTATTCTCATGGCCGGACGAAAATGGGAATCCCAAAGGAAATTCGTTATCTACTGAATTCTTTACAAAAACGTTTGTAACATAACTGAAAAGCGGTACCGATATTATCCCCAGGACTACTATTAAAATCAAAAAACCAATTAAGAAAGCTTTTGTTACGCCAATTCTTCTTTTGACTGCAAAAATGCTGAACAGGACGGTTATTGCAATAATTGAAAAGAGCATCTTTAGCGATGGCCAGGGCATAAACCAGGCAATAAGCCCGCTTATTATCGATAGTATAATTTTAACCGTTGTACATTCCTTTATTTTTTTTGTCGTGGCCGAATCCGAGTATTTGCTGAAAAACAGAAGTACAGCGCCAATAAAAATGAGCAATATGGCTGCAAAGAATACTATAAGTTTTATAAAATTGGTGTTTGATATAAAAGAAAACATACCGGCTATTACGGATAATTGATAAAAGATATCCATAGATGGTTAGCCTCCCAACTATAATAGTGTTATATAATTATATAACACTATTAAACTATTATGTCAATAAAATTTTTAATTTTTATGCTCACAGGAAAAAGGATTCATGGTGAGCATTTATGAAAACACTCTTTCAGTGCATATATTTATAACCGGATACTGAATTATCAGCATCCGGTTATAGGAGAAAACTATCAATGTATATATAAACCGGGTCAGGGGATTCTTGGTTTGCAAAGAATCTCGCATATTTTGAAGTCCTTAATTTTTCTGGCAAATGCTGGTTTTACCACTAGGGCGGTGTCGCATCCTTCATTGGTTCCGGCGATGGAGATAACTTCCGAGTCGGGGGAAATGAGGCCGGCTTCAAGAGCCATTATAGCTATTTCAACGGCCACCTTTGTCCCTTGAGAGAACATACGCAGGGTATCGGCTATAATGGTTCCGGGTGTATATTCACCGCAAAAGCCTTCTGCCACACCGTCGGCCAGACCATGGAGGCTGGTCAATACCTTAACCCCCGCATTTTCTACCTTGTTCCTTTCTTCCTGGGTCATTGCCCATCCCAAATCTTCAAAGGAGTTGGAGATGCTTACGGCAATTACCTCTATATCGGTCCCCTGGAACACCTTGGCCGCTTCTAGTGCTGTGTAACCGTGGGTGGAAGCCACCAGCACATTTTTGATTCCCAACTCCACAGCTCTTTTTTTAGCAATTTGCAAGGTTTCCTGGGTATTGTTTTTACCCTGCTCCATAAAATAAGTAATGGTTCTCTCCACAGTGTATACCCCCTTGTTATTTTTTTGAAAATATTGCCTTGCTTTAATTATAGCATATATGATATTTTTTTAACAGGCAGATGCGGCAGAGTTTTTGCATTCCTCGAGACGGCAAACAGGTGCTGAAGTAGGAAAATTTTCGTGATATGTTTGTGATGCTGTTGACAAACATATTCTATCAGAATAAAATAAAGGTGTATTTTATACTGATAGAATAGAGGAGCAAATCAAATGGAAATCAAATTGTTTGACTCTGAATTGAAGGTTATGGATGTCTTGTGGCGACACGGTGATACCACTGCAAAACGCATTGCTGAAATTCTGAAGGAGCAGGTGGGATGGAGCAAGACCACCACCTATACAGTCATAAAGAAATGTATAGAAAAAGGCGCCATAGAACGAAGAGAGCCAAACTATGTTTGCCATCCCCTCATTACAAAGGAACAGGTCCGGGAATTTGAAACTGCAGAACTTATCAATAAAATGTACGACGGTGCGGCCGATCAGCTTGTTGCGTCTCTCCTGGAAAGCCGAAAGCTGACACGGGAGGAGATAGAAAGGTTAAGACAGCTTATAGAGGATTTAGAATGATGTAAAAAACGGGGAAAGAACGCGATAAACGGGAATATGGTGGATAATATTATTTGTGGCCATAGATTGAATGCCGCCATGCAAAATGAAGTACTGCATACCTTTGGGGCCATATTGATGGGGTGATGGGTGTGAAGGTTTTTCAAACCAGTCTTTCGGCAGCTGTCATTATTTTACTTGTGGTGATCATCCGTGCGTTAGCGATTAATAGGTTACCCAAAAAAACTTTTGTTATTCTTTGGAATATTGTTTTGTGTCGACTCCTTATTCCTTTTAATATTCCACTGTCATTGAGTGTGTTCGGGACTTTTAACAGCAGTGAAAAGGCATTGGATCAGACAAAGAATATTATTAAGATTGTTCCCGGTACGACTATACACCGTATTACCAATTCCAAATCTGTTTTAACCGGTATAACGGACGGGGGGTTGGAAGCATCATCAACACCAACAGCTGTTTTGTCTTTTGTACAGGACAAATCA
>LFSE01000092.1 GCA_001513075.1 Clostridiales bacterium DTU074
GAAGGAATTTCTTAATATATGTAGAAGTTATAAGTGATGTAATTTATGGGAATAATTATATAGACAAAAACGATGATATAAGATTGCATAAGATTGTATAACACGTATGCTAGAGTTACTCTTATATTTTTTGTTTGGATGCTGCTTGCGCGTTGGAGGAACGGCAATATGGCGTTTGGAATCAGCTTCGATATGGAGAAAGCTTTGAACAAAGATATCATATTCATCAAAAAATATATACTGTCATCCTGGGAAAGGTGCTTAAGCAGCGGTTTACTGCCGGAGGACATGCCACGTGTTAAAAAAATTACAGCTCAGAAACTCGATAGGCTGGTCAAACAAAACCAGAAACTTATCAATGCTGCACTTATCTATATAAATAGAATTAAAGGCATAATACCCTACAGGAAGAGTATCATAATGTTATGCAATGAAGAATGTGCTATATTTTATAAGCTGGGCTGCATTCCGGAACTTGATGAATTAGGGATGGATGTAGGCTATATAGTCAGTGAAGAAAATATTGGGACCAATAGTCTGGGTACATGTGTTGCTGCCAAGGTCCCGATTGCCGTGTTGGGGAATCAACATTTTTTGGATGTTTTCAAAGAATGGGCGGGTTTTGCAGTTCCCATACATGATTCGAATTATGAAATTTTAGGAGCTCTGGGGCTCTATACTCCTTCTGAATATGCAAGCTACAATATATTGGAGATGCTTATTCTGTCTGTAAAGGGAATTGAGGAACAAATGCAGCTTATAAATAAAAATATGGAGCTGGAGACTTTAAACCAGAAGCTGTTGGAATTCAATAGCGATATCATCAATACGGCGTCCATGATTGCTCATGAAATCCGGAATTCTTTGTCTACTATCAGTGCGTATGTACAGCTGCTTCAGTTGGAGAGCATTCTTGACCGCTCGAGGGCTGACATAATACTGACGGAGGTTACCCATGTTAATAAGCTGTTGAGCGATTTTAAAACTTTGACCAAGCCTATACAGTTTAATTTTATCAGATGTTCGTTAAATCTACTGCTCAAAAATATCGTTGATATAATGACCCCAAAGGCTCAAATGAGTATGGTTGATATAAAGCTTAAAATGCCTGACAACCACATCTATGTAAGAATTGACAAGGATTCGATACAGGAGGCATTTGTCAACCTGATTGAAAACGCCATACAGGCGATGGAAAAGGGAGGAACGCTGACAATAAGACTGTCAAGGGATCAGGCACTCGGAAAGGCAATAATTGAATTTGAAGATACGGGAGTGGGGATCCGGGAGGAAAACATGGACCAGATTTTTAAACTGTTTTTTACAACAAAAAAGAACGGCAGCGGGTTGGGATTGTTTCTGTGCAAAAACACCATCAGGAACCATAACGGAGACATTCGTGTGAAAAGCAAGATCAATGAAGGAACCACATTTTATGTTGAACTTCCCTCTATAGATTGATATATCAGGCAATCGGTAAAAAAGTGTGCATTTTCTTGGGGGCAAAGGAATGAAGCTGTTTGTTTTAAAGGCCGAGGCAAAGAGGCGCAGCTTATTGTTAGTACTTTTTATATTCATATTATTGGTATCATTGGGAGGAGCTTACATATTCAGATATGCCCGGCCCGGCGAAAAGAATGGAAGACAAGCCGAGACTGAATTGTTGAAAGCTAGCAGGGGCTTAAACGTATACGATATGGATGTCATCTTTGAGCCTGATGATGCTCAGTTAATCTGTAAACAAAGTTTAAAGCTGGTAAACAGGGATGATGCGGAATTTAACAGCGTATACTTTCACCTTTATCCAAATGCTTTTAAAGAGGAAAATCGGCTGCCGTTCTTATCCGATGAGAAGGAAGCGGCATATCCGAACGGCTTTTCTCCCGGATGGATTGATGTGGAATCGGTCAGCATTGATGATTATCCGGTTGACTACCAGATAGGTGGTTATACCAACAACATATTGGCTATCCTGTTAGACAAACCGTTGAAACCCGGCGGCAGCATTAATATAGCAATGGAATTCAGAGTGAAAATTCCAAATTCCGTAGGCAGACTTGGCTACGGGGATGATACCTTCAATATAACCAACTGGTACCCTATTGTCTGTGTGTATGATAAGGATGGCTGGAACACGGATCCGTATTATCCGGTCGGAGATCCTTTTTATAGCGATGTATCAAATTACCTTGTAAGGATAAAGGCCCCTGCCGACTATGTTATAGCTTCGACCGGTGATATAATAGACATTAGGGATGAAGACGGATACAGGATTTGGGAAATAGAGGCACTGGTTGTGAGGGACTTTGCCTGGATTGCCAGTGAAAGATTTGAGATCGAGTCACAGCAATTGGATCACACTATGGTCTATTCATACTTTCTGCCCGAATACAGGGAGGGTGGGGTCAAGGCTCTGGAATGGGCGGTATCTGCATTACAGATATTCAATAGCTGTTTCGGGAAGTATCCGTATCGTCAATTTTCGTTGGTCCAGTCGGATTTTTTTGTAGGAGGTATGGAGTATCCCAACCTGGTTATGATCGATAAAAATCTATATGAGGAAAGGCAATATCCATGGCTGGAATACGTAACCGTCCATGAAACTGCCCACCAATGGTGGTACGGGGTGGTAGGAAACGATCAGATAGATGAGCCTTGGTTGGATGAGGCATTGACCGAATATTCAACCGTACTGTACTACGGACACAGATACGGCCGGGACAGGGAAAGAGAAATCTATAATACTATGATTGTTGAGGGGAAGCAATTGTTTCTGGAAAGATACATGTCTGATGAACAGGAGCTTGAGCTTTCGGTTGATCAGCCCGTATACAGTTTCCCTGACTGGTTGCTATACGATCTTGTGATATACGGGAAGGGGGCCGGAGTATTTCGGGAAATGCATCGGATAACCGGTGATGAGGGATTCTATGAGATTTTGCAGGAATATTATGAGAACAATAAGTTTGAAAATGCCACTTTTGCCGATTTATTAAAAGCATGCGAAAAGGTAACTGGAGAATCATGGGATGCGTTTTTTGAAAAACAGTTTGACTAATGCTTTACATTTAATGGTTTTTAATTTTAATTGATTTTTTGACAAAAAGAAGCTATACTTAGATTATGAATACCAATTTATTCGTGTTGGAGAGGATAGTATATGCCGTTGCTGGATTTTCAGTGCAATAAATGCGGAATTAAATTTGATGAGCTGGTATACAGCAGCCAGATGGACAAGGTAAGATGCCCTGAATGTCAAAGCAGGGATATAAAACGAATTTATGAAGGAAAATGTTATTTCGGCATGCTAGGCGGCCTATCAGATTCCGGCGGATGTTCCGGGAAGAGCTGCAGTGGATGCAGTGGATGCGGGCATTGATGGAGTGTTAATTTTTTGGAAACGTGGACAAACTTTATTTAACGGTATTTAACACAAATTTAAATATATTTAAATTGAATCCGGATAGGATTGTGGTAGAATAACAAGGGAATTATCGGAATAATACCCGGGTTGATGGACGCAGTTGAGTATTGATATGGTTGGTTGAAGTTGGGAGGTGAGGTTCCTTTCCGTAATAGGAGGGGAACGGGCTATTGGAGAAACTGGTAATACGTGGTGGAAAAAGACTTGTAGGTCGTGTTCAGGTAAGCGGAGCCAAAAATGCTGCTGTTGCAGTAATACCGGCTGCCTTGCTGACCGAGGAGACATGCGTAATCGATAACCTGCCATACATTAATGATGTGGTGGTGTTATCCGAAATCTTAAAACAGATGGGTGCACAGGTTGTATTTGAGCCCAACAGGAAGCGAATGGTTATAAACGCTGCCAGGCTAAACAATTGCCGGGCTGATTTTGATACGGTTCGCCGCATGCGGGCTTCCTATTATTTACTGGGAGTATTGCTGGGCCGATATGGCAGGGCTGAAATAGCATTCCCGGGCGGCTGCGAGATAGGGGCGCGGCCTATAGATCAACACATTAAGGGCTTTGAAGCTATGGGAGCCCGTTTATCCATAGGACACGGCCTTATAAAGGCCAGTGCCGACAGATTGGTTGGCAGCGAGATATACCTTGATGTTGTGAGTGTTGGTGCTACCATTAATATAATGCTGGCAGCTGTAAAAGCGGAAGGAACAACTACCATAGTAAACGCAGCAAAAGAGCCCCATGTGGTAGACGTTGCCAACTTTTTGAATTGTATGGGGGCCAACATAAAGGGTGCAGGTACCGATGTAATAAAAATAAAGGGTGTGGATAAGCTTTACGGCTGCGAATACAGCATTATACCCGACCAGATAGAAGCCGGCACCTTCATGATTGCATCAGCTGCTACCCAGGGTGATGTTAAGATAGAGGGCGTTATACCAAAACACCTTGAAGCCGTTTCTGCCAAGCTTCTTGAAATGGGTATGGAAGTGGAAGAAGGGGACGATTTTGTCAGGGTTAAGGGAACGGGGCGTCCCAGGAAGGCAAATGTTAAGACGCTGCCCTATCCCGGTTTTCCCACCGATTTGCAGCAACCCATATCTGTATTGCTGAGCGTAGCCGAGGGAACAAGCATTATTACTGAAAATGTATGGGAGGCACGATATCGGCATATTGAAGAAATCAGACGTATGGGAGCCATAATCAAGGTGGAGGACAGGGTGGCAATAATCGAAGGGGTTGACCATTTGACGGGCGCACCGGTTGTGGCTACAGATCTGAGGGCGGGAGCCGCTCTTGTGATAGCTGGTTTAATGGCCGAGGGTGTAACCGAGATTACCAATGTTGAGCATATTGACAGGGGTTACGAACGGTTGGAACAGAAATTGGTAAGCCTCGGCGCCGATATCAGAAGAGTAAATGACCAGCAACGGGGTGTTCATTTAACGGTGGCAGGCAATAAATAGATTGTAATAATGGTATGATAGAAAGTATATAAGATATAATTGGGAAATTTAAAGGGCCAAGAATACATCTTGGCCCTTTGCTGTTTATCCGGTCTGCCGGTCTTCTGTGCCTGCGGCAGACCTTTGCGAGAGGAACGGGATGTGCATAGCGGTTAGACTGCTTAGATGGGCAGGAGTGCTGAAGAATATAATACCAGGATGGTGGCGGCACTATCTTTCCAGCTGGGAGAAACAGTCAGGTCCGATCTGATAAAGATCGTTTCCCTTTGAATCTATGGCTACCATAAGCGGCATATTCTCTACCTGCATGCGGTGAATGGCTTCGGTTCCCAAATCTTCAAAGGCTATCACTTCAACGTTTTTTATGCAGGCTGCTATCAGGGCGCCGGCACCGCCGACTGCAGCCAGATAAACGGCTCCGTGTTTTACTATTGCATCTATAACCTCCCGTGAGCGGGGGCCCTTTCCGATCATTACCTTTAGTCCTCTTTCCAACAGCATCGGGGTGTAAACATCCATACGGCTGCTTGTGGTAGGGCCGCAGGAACCGATGATATGGCCCGGTTTGGCCGGACACGGTCCTGCGTAATAGATAATCTGATCTTTAAAATCTATGGGCAACGGTTTTCCTTCCTGAATCATTTGGCATATCCTCCTGTGGGCTGCATCCCGGGCCGTGAGTATGGTGCCGGTTAAATATACCGTATCCCCGGCTTTAAGGGAGGCCAGTCCCCTGTGATCGATGGGAGTATGTAAAACTCTTATTTCGCTCATTCAAATACCTCCTCAAAGCTGTTTACAGCCATGCTTCCTTATGCCGGGCAGCATGGCATTGTATATTGACAGCCACCGGCAGGCCGGCAATGTGGGTAGGATAGGTATCAATATGAACGGCTAGAGCCGTGATCCTGCCCCCCAATCCCATTGGGCCTATGCCTGTTTTATTGATGGTATCCAGCATCTCCCGTTCCAGCTTTGCTATGCAGGGATCCGGGTTAGGGGTGCCTGCCTGGCGAAGCAACGCCTTTTTTGAGATATAGGCGGCTTTTTCCATTGTACCGCCTATTCCAACACCCACTACTATGGGAGGACAGGGATTGCCCCCTGCGTTGATGACTGTTTCGAGTATAAAATCCTTTGCTCCCGATATGCCGTCGGAAGGTTTAAGCATCTTGAGCCGGCTCATGTTTTCGCTGCCGAATCCCTTTGGGGCAACAATTATTCTGAGCCTGTTTCCGGGTATTATCTCGGTATGGATTACCGCAGGAGTGTTGTCACCTGTATTTATCCGCTCCAGGGGTGTCAGGACCGATTTTCGCAGGTATCCTTCCCGGTATCCTATGCGCACCCCTTGGTTTACAGCCTGGTAGATATCTCCTCCGATTATATGCAAGTCCTGCCCGATCTCCAGAAAAACAACTGCCATCCCGGTATCCTGGCAAATGGGGAGTTCAAGGGATGAAGCAATATCAATGTTTTCAAGCAGTTGTTCCAGTATCCTGCGCCCATGGGGGGATACCTCCTCTTCCCGGGCGTTTTCCAGCAGCGCTCTTATATCATCCCCGATATGACAGCAGGCCTCTATACACAGACGGGCAACCGTCTCAACAATTGTGTCTGTATGTATTTCTCGCATATCTACGCTCTCTCCTTGTGAAATTATGATGTATAGGTATTTAATCACATAATTTGTACATAAGCAATTAGATTTTAATACATTTCAACTCATATTTTAATAGCTTGATCTACAGATGACGAACATGTCAATTTACCCGCAATTAATATTGGCAAATAAAATTTTGCAGAATACCATTCCAGTCACTTGAACTTCATGGCAGAAATGTGTAAACTCGCTCCGGCGCTTTTTTATTACATCCCTGTGTTGGAAAAAGGCGATTCGGGAAGAAAAAGATTTTGATAAAATACATAGCCATGTTTTTTAATATATATTATAATAGTGAATGAGTTGATAAAATGGGCTTATAACGGCAAATTTGAGAATAATTGCATTTGTTTGCTGAGGAGAAATCAATAGATAGGAGAAACGGGCTATATGGGATTAAAAATATGTTCGCTTTCAAGCGGCAG
Organism: Clostridiales bacterium DTU074; assembly: GCA_001513075.1. Classification (GTDB taxonomy): domain Bacteria; phylum Bacillota; class Clostridia; order Caldicoprobacterales; family Caldicoprobacteraceae; genus DTU074. The sequence goes on from LFSE01000092.1 coordinate 6,982, forward strand.
CAGCGGCAATGCCACATACATAGGATCCGACAGAGCAAATATATTGGTGGATGCGGGTTTACCAGCCAAATATATTATTAAGGCTCTGAATGACATAAATGTATCCCCCTGTGAACTGGATGCCATTCTTGTATCCCATGAACATACCGATCATATAAAGGGAATAGGTGCGCTATCGCGAAGATTTGACATTCCCATATATGCAAATGAACCGACATGGACGTCTATGAGATCAAAGCTGGGAAACATTAAAAGCAAAAACATGAGGATATTTTATACCGACATGGATTTTTACATAAAGGATATAAATGTGCAAGCCTTCGCAATACCCCATGATGCAGCTGAACCGGTGGGTTTTTGTTTTTATTATGGCAACAAAAAAATAAGTATTACTACTGATTTAGGACATACTAACAATAGCATAACTAAAACCGTGATGGATTCGGATTTAATTCTGTTGGAGGCAAATCATGATTTACAGATGCTCCGGGATGGCTCTTACCCGTGGCCGTTAAAAAGACGGATAATGGGTAAGTATGGCCATTTATCCAATGAACAGGCCGGCCTGGCTTTGGTTGAGATGCTCAAAGGGAAAATAGCGTATGTCCTTCTGGCCCACTTAAGCGAGGAAAACAATTTTCCCCAGCTTGCCTACGATACGGTAATAAATATACTCAAATCAAAGGGAATTCGGCCGGGGAAGGATGTAGTGATAGATATGACCTACAGGGAAGGAGTCAGTAATTTTTATCATATTGAATAGTTCAAAATACCGGGATTGGGGGTGATGGAAGACAAAAGCATAAGGAGGAAATAGCGTGAATATGCCAAAGGGTTGGCTTTCCATATTAATAGGTGTATTTACGATAATGGAGTTACTGTTTGTATTTTCATCGTGTGGATGGAATATGTCAGAAACGCCGCGGGAGCCGGACTATAGCTATTCACAAGAACCGGAGGATAAGCCGGAGCCTGTTGAGGTTCAACAGGAAGGCACGGCTGTGCACGCTTCCGTTTCCCGGATTGTGAAAAAAGTGAGCCCCTCTGTCGTAGGAATTACCACAGCTCACTTGCAAAGGGATACATTGTGGGAGGATGCTCAGGTTATAGAGGGGATTGGCTCGGGCGTCATTGTGCATCCGACAGGCTACATCCTGACCAATGATCATGTGGTGGGGGGCAATCCTACAAACATAAATGTCATTTTGCAGAACGGTGATGAACTGGCGGGACGTACCCTGTGGTCTGACCCTACATTGGATTTGGCAATTATAAAGGTGGATGCGATTGACTTGCCGGCTGCTGTTCTGGGGGACAGCCAGCAACTTGAGGTTGGAGATATGGCCATTGCTATAGGGACACCGCTGGGGCTGCAATTTAAACATACCGTTACCTCCGGGATTATCAGTGCCCTCAATCGAACGGTCCAGGTCCCGACGGAGCGGGGCCAAAACTTTATGGAAGATTTGATTCAAACAGATGCATCCATAAATCCGGGGAACAGCGGTGGTCCATTGATCAATGCAAGAGGCGAGGTAATTGGGATCAACACCATTAAGGTGACCAGTGCAGAAGGGATAGGTTTTGCCATTCCCATTGATATAGCCAAGCCGATCATTAAACATTTTGTTGAGGAGGGGGAATTTGTTACCCCATATATAGGAATTGTGGGTTTTGACAGGGAGATAGCACGGTATTACAAGCAGGAAAAGGATATACAAGAAGGCGTGTATGTAGTGGATATGGATGAGCGGGGGCCGGCATATAAGGCGGGCTTGAGAGTTGACGATATAATCACTCATGTTGGCCAAAAGAAGGTTACAAAAATGCTGGAACTGAGGAGTGCTATTTATTCATACAAGGTGGGAGATAGGGTTAATATTCGGTTTTTGAGGAGAGGAAAGGAGCATCTTGTTGAAATGACGCTGGTAAAAAAACCGATATAGATATATGATGATTTGAGGAGGAAGAGCATTATGGATTATTCGAATGATGAAAGACCTGGGGGGCAGACATACAATTGGCCAAGCATCTTCGGCTGTAATACCCTGTATTTAATTGTTCTTGTGTTAATGATTTTGTTTTCGTCCGGTGCAGCGGGGCTGATGAGTTTTAAATTAGTGGATACCGAAACGTGGCTTGTGGTCACCTTTATTCTGGAGGTGCTGGTGATCGGTGTTCCACCTTTATTGTATCTCTTGGTAAAAAGAATTAATATAACGCAGACCGT
>LFSE01000015.1 GCA_001513075.1 Clostridiales bacterium DTU074
GGAGTGTAACCCATTATAGAATGAGCAGGAGTTTGGCAGGCCCTTGGATTACTCCCGAGAATGATACCTTTGATGGCAGAGCCTATTATGCTGCCAAGACTTTTTCCGATGGGAAAAAGAGATATATATTTGGATGGAATCCTACCAAAGGGGATTCAAAAGATGAAGGCGGGTGGCAGTGGGGGGGCAATTTAGTGGTTCATGAAGTGATTCAGGAACCGGATGGCTCATTATCGGTAAAAATACCGGATACCGTTGATCGGGTGTTTAAAAAGAGACTTGATTATTGCTTTGAAAACAAAATTGGCAATTGGAAAGCGGAATGTAACAGGATGATTGTCAATGCCGTCGATTCTTATGCTTGTGCGATAGCCGGAGACATGCCAAACCTTTGTAAAATTGAAAGTAACATTGCTTTCGAAAAAAACACTCGTAGCTGTGGATTGATTTTGCGTGCCGGTGATGATATGGATAGCGGGTATTATATACGCCTTGAACCGGGCAGGAATCGAATGGTATTCGATCTGTGGCCAAGGTATGGAGATTTCCCTTTTGTAGCGGGTTTGGAAAGGCCTATTGAGCTGATACCTGGGGAAAAATATAACATAAAAGTAATAATAGATGAGACGATAGGTGTGGTATATTTGGATAACAAGGTTGCTATGAATATCAGGCTTTATAACTTCCCGAAGGGAAGGTGGGGCATTTTTGTATCTGAAGGCAATGCCACCTTTGATAATATCGGGATATGGACTATATAATTTTTTACATAGTTATGCACCTATTTCCCCTATATCTCATAGTATATAACAGAACTTGTGGTGTCGCTTATATGATGCCTGCTTGGAAAATATTGTATTGTCGGCCATCTGCCAGGCGGCGGTTCCATAGGTTTGCTGCAAATGCAGTAAACCACAAAAATATAGAGATGAAAGGGGAAAGGGATTAATGCTCGATGTTGATTTCACCGAATTAAAGAAGCAGTTAAAGAAGGAGTTGGAGGCCGAATTAAAGGCCGAACTGAGGGCAGCAATCAAAGCTGAAATTGATGGAGAACAGGATGTAAACGTAGACGAGGAGGAACGCAACGATCAGAATCAGTACAACAAACAGATAAACTATAATATCCTGACGCAGAGGCAGTATCAAGGCCAGAAGGCGGAGAGCGAGACTGAAACCGATATAGATTCCGATAGCGAAGCAACAGCTAACGCAAGGAGCAAGAATAAAGTAAGGGCCGACAGCGATAGTGAAGCCAAAGCCGAGATCGATAAAGACAAAAAGGGCAAATACTTTGTCCAATAGTTGAAAAGGTGGGAGTTATTCCCACCTTACATAGATCGGCATGCTGGTTCCAACAGGCCACTGGGCAAGCCGAAATACAGAATTATTTCCACAGTACATAGATCGGTATCCTCCTTGAAGGCTAAATAAAAAAATTTGTATAAATTAAAAGGGGGGAGGGAGATTATGTGGTTAGATAAAAAGGCCCAGGAACAAAAAATAACGGATGAAGTGCTTCGGGATAAGATAAAACATAATTCCCGTGATAAAATAGAGAATAGTCAGGCGGAAGAAAGAGAGGAAAATCAGCTGTACAAAGTGGAGGAAAATCCCTGGTGGAAAATAAAGAAAAATCTTCATAATAAAGCAGAAGAAAGTAACCGGGATAAAACAGATGAAAATCCTCAGGCCGGTATGGATGAAAATTCCCGTAATGCAACAGAAGAGAATCCTGAAGACGTGACGGGGACCAATCCCCAAACCACAGTATCAAAGAATTCCCGGGAAAAAATGGAGGAGAATCCCAGATACAAAGAAGAAAAAACCCGGGATGATATTGAGGAAACCCCTCAGGAAAGAAAAGTCGAAAGCTATGAAAACAGCCGCCCAAAGGTAAAAAATGTTTTGGAAAAGGACAGCATCCAGTACAACTGCCAGGATATGGATCAGGAGCAAAACGTTGATGTAAATCCGACACAGACCAATAACCAGTGCATTCACCTAACTATAAATAGCGATAAAAACAACTATTCCTCCAGGATAACCGGCACTACTTACTATGAAGGGGATAAGGAAGTCGTCCCGAATACAAAAATATACCTGTATTTTGGCTCCGAAAGCGCATTTCCTGTATATCAAACCAATTCAGATGACAACGGCAATTTTGCTGTTGAGGATATACCCCCGGGCTACTATACACTGACTGCCCGGTCCGGCCACCTAAACTATAGTTCCCATTATATAAAGGTTCTCCCCGGTCAGGATGTCTATATTTCGGTGCTGTTGAAGTAGCGGACAAAGCATTTTTGGATATAATGCCTATTCTTCTTAGACAGCACCCTTTGCTTTATCGACAAATTTTCTCTGCAACTTTTTATACCCTTTTTCGTCTTAATGGGTGAAAGGAGGGCGGGGAGATATGGATTGCAGGCAGTGCCGAAACAACATATCCGCATATATAGATGGTGTGCTTTACGAATCGATGATGTCCGGGATGAAGAGGCATATTGACGAATGTGTCGAGTGCAGGAAAGAATATGAGGCCATTCTGAAAGTAAGGGATATATGCGGAAGTCTCCCCGATGTTGACCTGCCTTTCGGTTTCCACGAGAGACTTACTAACAGATTGAGTAGAGAGGGGAGAAAAAACGTGTTTAACGTGTTTAGAAAGTTCAATCGAATCAATCGAAGAGCGGCGGCAGGCATTGCTGCAGCATTGGTGCTGGTTCTGGCGGGTGCGCTTGTTATGGGCGGGCTGGACGGACGAAAATTTGATATGGCCCG
>LFSE01000014.1 GCA_001513075.1 Clostridiales bacterium DTU074
CATAGATACTTCCCTTTATCCACCCAAGCCCATTCTTAACCCAGGCTGCTCCGTCCCCTGATGAATATATCTTTTCTATAGCATCCATATCATAAGCCTTGTCTATATAGTCGGCGACTTCCAGCCACAACTTTATACCCAACGCTAATATCCTTCTGTGGTATATAATTATGATTGTATTATTGATTTATCCGCTGGCGGATGCCTTTCGAGTTTATCATATGCCAAAAGTAATGGATTTGGGTGTTCAAAGGACTGGCATCAGGGATATCAATAATTTGAGAATCAGTTTAAACAAAAGAAGGATAGCACAAAAAAATGGAGAATTGTAGTGAGAAAAGAAATCATATTGAGAAAGAGGTTATCATATGCTTGATAAATCAATTCCATTTTTTCCTGTGCTAATGGTAAAAAGGGATACGAAAAACTATCCGCGTTTTGAACTGCCCGTTGGATATGCTATTACCGGTTATCGGGAAGGTTTCGAAAACAGGTGGGCCGATATAATATATAGCGTTGAACACACAGATACTTGGCAGCAGGCCAGGGATATATTTGAAAAGGAGTTTATGTCGGTTCCGGAACTTCTGCCGGGGCAATGTCTGTTTGTGCTCGATGGAAAGGGGGAGGCTGTTGCGACAGCATCTCTATGGCACGGCGATCATTTTGGTGAAACTCATCAAAGGATTCATTGGGTGGCAACCCGTCCCGAACATCAGGGCAGGGGGCTGGTAAAAGCTCTGATGACAAGGCTTTTAGATCTGCATAATGAGCTGGGTTATAAGGATTTTATCTACCTGACTACCCAAACGTGGAGCTATAAAGCGATAAATATTTACAGTCAATTTGGTTTTGTACCGTATATTGGGGAAAAGCCTGTCAATTGGAAGGATGAAAACTTTGATAAAAACAACAGACTGGCCTGGAAGCTGATTGATGAAAAGATATCTGAATATAGACAAAAGAAGCAAGAAACAAAAAGACTACAAAATGGATAAAGTAAGAAAAATATCGAAATATATGGTACAATAAAAAATAAGATATTAAGATATATTGAGAAGACAGGGCAAAAGATCCAGCGCAAGGGGGGAGCATGGAATCTGGCTATGCCGGTTACGGGTAACTTATTTCACATAGGTATTGATATTGGTTCCACTACCATTAAGGCAGTTGTTTTGGATTCTGACGATAACTTAATATATAAGCGATATGAAAGACATTATGCAGATATTAAGCCGAATCTTCTGCAGATATTAAAAGATATCTATGCGGGCATAGGAGATGGGCAGGTAACGGTATCGGTTACTGGTTCCGCCGGCATGGGTGTTGCGGAGGATATGGGAGTTCTGTTTACCCAGGAGGTTATAGCAGCAGCAAAAGCTGTTAAAACCTATTATCCTCAAACCGATGTGGTGATTGAGCTGGGAGGCGAAGATGCAAAGATAACCTATCTCAGCGGCGGTGTCGAACAAAGGATGAACGGAACCTGTGCAGGGGGGACGGGTGCCTTTATAGATCAGATGGCATCCTTGTTGAAAGTAGACCCCGAGGGTTTGAATGAGTTGGCCAAAAATTACAGAAACATATATCCTATAGCAGCCAGGTGCGGAGTTTTTGCGAAAACCGATATACAGCCACTTTTAAATGAAGGAGCCGCCAAAGAGGATATTGCAGCATCAATTTTTCAAGCGGTTGTTATTCAGACTATCAGCGGTTTGGCATGTGGGAGGCCTGTAAAGGGGAACGTGGCCTTTCTGGGAGGTCCGCTATATTTTTTATCGGAACTCAGGAATAGATTTATAGATGTGCTGGGTTTAAATGATAATCAGGTGATCTTTCCACAGAATGCGCAGCTGTATATAGCCTTAGGAGCAGCTCTGTCCTCCAAAGAAGAGCAGCCAATATCCTTCAGATTATTAATAAATAGGCTTCTTCAGTACGATGGGGCTTCCAATATTGGCACCCATAGATTGGAGCCTCTTTTTGCCAGTCAGGAGGAATATGAGGAGTTTAGGAAAAGGCATGCCCAAACTGTGGTAGAAAGAAAATCACTGGGGGGTTTTAAGGGCAAATGTTACCTGGGAATTGACGCCGGCTCAACCACTACAAAGATGGCTTTAATTGACGAAGAAGGGCATCTGCTCTATACATATTATTCAGGCAACGGAGGAGACCCCCTTAAGTCTACCATAAAAGCCTTGAAGGATCTGTACAGCAAAATGCCTGATGGCGCCAAGATTGCCAACTCTGCCGTCACCGGTTATGGGGAAGGGCTGGTGAAGGCTGGCTTAAAGGTTGATGTTGGAGAAATAGAAACCATAGCTCACTACAAAGCAGCGGATTATTTCTGCCCGGGGGTGGACTTTGTACTGGACATTGGTGGGCAGGATATGAAATGTCTGCAGATTAAGAATGGAGTTATCAACAACATAATTTTAAATGAAGCCTGCTCTGCGGGATGTGGTTCATTTTTGGATACATTTGCCCAGTCCTTGGGCATGAGCATACAGGAATTTGCCCGTATAGCTCTGACTGCCAGGAACCCGGTTGATCTGGGATCCCGCTGCACTGTATTTATGAATTCCAAGGTTAAACAGGCACAGAAGGAAGGGGCAGATATAGCCGATATTTCAGCCGGCCTGTCCTATTCTGTGGTAAAAAATGCGCTCTTTAAAGTAATAAAGCTTAGAGATCCAAAGGAAATGGGCAAAAAAATAGTGGTGCAGGGAGGCACTTTTTATAATGATGCGGTGTTAAGGGCTTTTGAGCTGATATCGGGGAGAGAGGTTATACGTCCCGATGTTGCTGGAATAATGGGGGCCTTTGGAGCAGCTTTAATTGCCAGGGAACGATATGAGCCCGGTCATGAAACAACTTTGCTGAGGGATGGGGAGCTAGCCGGCTTCAATATTAGCACCAGTGTTACACGATGTGGAAGGTGTTCAAACAATTGTCTGTTAACCGTTAATAAATTCAGGAATGGAGAGCGGTTTATCTCCGGCAACAGATGTGAAAAAGGCGAGGGCAAACAGATTAACAAGAGCCGTTTACCCAATTTGTTTGCCTATAAATATGAAAGGCTTTTTAATTATACTCCATTATCAATGGATGAAGCCCGGAGGGGTACGGTAGGCATACCCCGGGTATTGAATATGTATGAAGATTACCCCTTCTGGTTTACCCTGTTTACCAATTTAGGTTTTAGGGTGGAATTGTCGGGAAGATCTTCGGTAAAGATGTATGAAAAGGGGATGGAGACTATTCCTTCCGAATCGGTTTGTTATCCGGCGAAGCTGGCCCACGGGCACATAGTTGATCTTGTTGAAAAGGGCGTTGATTTTATTTTCTATCCCTGTATTACCCATGAGCAGAAGGAGCAGAAGGAGGTAGATAATCATTTCAATTGCCCGATAGTTACCTCTTACCCGGAAGTAATTAAAAATAATGTTGATATGCTAAGGGAAAAAAAGATCCTTTATATGAAACCCTTTTTGCCCTATCATAATAAAAGAAGAATGATAAAGAGGCTGCAGGAGGAGCTTGAGGCTTTGGGTATTTGTCATGAGGAGATAGAGCTGGCGGTGGGAAAAGCCTATGAGGAGCAAAGGGCTTTCAAAGAAGATATCAGAAAAGCTGGAGAGGATGCGCTGAGTTTCATCAGAAAAAACGAGATAAAGGGTATTGTGTTAGCCGGAAGGCCGTATCATATAGATCCCGAGATAAATCACGGCATACCAGAAATGATAAATTCTCTGGGAATGGCGGTGTTGACCGAAGATTCGGTGGCTCATCTGGGGCATGTTGAGAGGCCTTTAAGGGTTGTGGATCAATGGGCATATCATTCAAGGCTTTATGCCGCCGCCAGTTTTGTAGCCGGGGAAAAGGATCTGGAACTGGTACAGCTGAATTCCTTTGGATGTGGTTTGGATGCCATAACGACAGATCAGGTGCAGGAGATATTAAACGGATATTCAAAGATTTATACTGCTATAAAGATTGACGAAGGAAACAACCTTGGAGCTGCCCGAATAAGAATCCGATCCTTAAAAGCAGCTATGTTGGAAAGGAATAAAAATGGGATAAAGCCCGAAAAGATAAGCGATGGGTATCAGAGAATACCCTTTACAATGCAAATGAGAAAGGCTCATACCATACTGGCTCCTCAGATGTCTCCCATTCATTTTCAGTTTCTGGAGGAAGCCTTCAGATTGTCGGGATATAATGTAAAAGTTCTGCCTTCAGTTGATCATAAAGTGGTGGATACGGGGCTAAAATATGTCAACAATGACGCCTGCTATCCCTCAATAATTGTTGTGGGTCAGATAATAAGTGCTTTACAAACGGGAGAATATGATCCTGCCAACACCTCGGTTATAATAACCCAGACCGGTGGAGGGTGCAGGGCTACCAATTATATAGGATTTATAAGAAGAGCTTTAAAGGATGCGGGTTTCAAAAACGTGCCCGTAATATCGCTGAATGCCAACGGCATGGAACGAAATCCGGGATTCAGACTTTCAGTGCCGCTTATAAACAGAGCTATGATGGGTTTGGTCTACGGCGATCTTTTAATGAATGTATTATACAGGGTCAGACCCTATGAAAAAATTAAGGATTCAGCCAATGAACTATACAAAAAATGGGTAAAAACTTGCATCGATTCATTAAAGGCGGCGAATTTTAAGACTTTCATAAGAAATATTAAAGACATTGTTAATGATTTTGAAAATTTGCCAATAACCGATGAGATAAAACCAAAGGTGGGTTTGGTAGGTGAGATACTGGTAAAGTTTCATCCTGGCGCCAACAATAATGTGGTAGATATAGTGGAAGCAGAAGGGGCTGAAGCGGTAATGCCAGGTCTGTTAGACTTTTTGCTCTATTGTGCATACAATCAGTATTATAAATACAGATACCTGGCCGGGAAAAAGATCAATAAAGTTTTTGGCGGGTTAGCCATCAAGTTTATAGAATTTTATAGAGGTTTTTATACAAGAATGCTGGAATTAAGCAGACGCTTTTATCCTCCTAAATCAATAAAAGAAATAGCCAGGGGAGCCGCTACGGTCCTGGATTTGGGACATCAAACGGGTGAAGGTTGGTTTCTGACGGGAGAAATGGTGGAGCTTATAACAAGCGGGGTAAAGAATATAATCTGTATGCAGCCCTTTGCATGCTTGCCCAATCATGTTACCGGAAAGGCAATGATTAAAGAAATTAAACGCTTGTATCCCGGTACCAATATAGTGGCAATAGATTACGATCCCGGCGCCAGTGAAGTGAATCAGTTAAACAGGATAAAGCTGATGATTTCTAATGCCTTTGAGAACATTAAACAAGATACCAGCCCATCTGAAGAAAAATATTATAGCCTGGCCAATTATTAGGATTTTACAGGAACTGTATTGCTGAACTGTGCATATGAATCAGCTCTATCCATGTCTCCGCAGGTTGTTGATAGCATAATATGACAGTGCTTATCAGCATTAACTCAAAGGTAATGTTATTGTAATCAAAATATGCAATTATAAGTTGAATATGGGGGGAATGTAGTGGTGAAAGTGTTGATCGTGGGAGGAGTTGCCGGGGGAGCATCTGCTGCTGCAAGGCTTCGCAGATTGGATGAAAAAGCGGAAATAGTCATGTTTGAGAGGGGAGAATTCATATCTTTTGCCAATTGCGGGCTTCCTTACTACATAGGGGACAGAATAACTAAAAGATCGGCTTTAACCCTGCAAACTCCGGAGAGATTCCGTGCCCGGTTTAATGTGGATGTAAGGAATTTTACGGAAGTTATATCAATTAATAAGAGAGAAAAAATCGTTACCGCAAAGAATTTGAAAACCGGGGAAAAATATGTTGAAACCTATGACAAATTAATTCTCTCCATGGGAGCGGAACCGATAAAACCAAATGTTAAAGGAATCTCCAGCAGCAGGGTATTTACAATCAGAAATATCCCCGACACCGAAAGAATAAAAAAGCATATCAACGAAATGGCTCCTGCAAGCGCTGTGATCGTCGGCGGCGGATATATAGGGCTTGAGATGGCGGAAAATCTGAAACTGGCCGGCTTGGATGTAACTATTGTTGAGCTTTCGGATCATCTGATTGCTCCGTTGGATATTGAAATGGCGGCGGATGTTCACAGATATATAATGGATAAGGGCATAAAACTTATTTTGTCCAACGGTGTTAAGGAGATAGAAGAGTTTGACGGAAATCTAACTGTAAAATTGAACGATGGAGAAATAATCAAAACCGATATGGCTATCATGGCCGTAGGCGTCCGTCCTGAAACTGAGCTTGCAAAAGCTGCTGGTATAAAGGTCAATGATAAGGGTTCGATTGTTGTTAATGAATATATGGAAACATCTGAAAAAGACATTTATGCTGTCGGCGATGCGGTTGAAGTTACCCACTTTGTAACGGGAGAAAAGGCGTTTATCCCCCTCGCCGGACCGGCCAACAAGCAGGGCAGAATTGCGGCGGATAATATTTGCGGCATAAGGAGCAAGTATAAAGGAACCCAGGGGAGCTCTGTTCTAAAGATATTTGATATGACGGTTGCCATGACGGGGATTAACGAGCGGACTGCTAAAGCTTTGGGGCTTAACTATGACAAGGTATATAATTACTCTGCTTCCCATGCCAGCTATTATCCCGGCGCTACGTACATGTCGATAAAAACCATATTTGAAAAGGATACCGGCAGAATATTGGGAGCCCAAATTGTAGGATTTGACGGAGTTGATAAACGCTGTGATGTGTTGGCCACTGCCATTAGGGCAGGTATGACCGGCTTTGATTTGGCAGAACTTGAACTGTGCTACGCTCCTCCCTTCTCGTCTGCTAAGGATCCAGTAAACATGGTAGGATTTGTAATCGAGAATACCTTAAGGGGTTTAGTTAAAAACTACCATTGGCACGATGTGAAAAGTCTGCCCAGGGACGGAAGCGTAATCCTCCTGGATGTTAGAACGCCGGCAGAGGTAGCCAGGGGGAGAATAGACGGCTTTATCAACATACCTTTGGAAAATTTGAGGGAGAATATTGACAAACTGGATAAATCAAAACCTGTCTACGTGCTTTGCCGCAGCGGCCAGCGAAGCTATATTGCCTGCCGTATTTTGATGGGACATGGATTTGATGCATATAATTTAAGCGGAGGATATCAGCTGTACGAATCTGTAATAAGCGACATGCAATTATTTTCCTCATGACTTATTTGTCAGTGCTGTAAAATAGTGTTTTGCCTTTATCGCCACTAACACTCCCGTAACCGCTGCTTATGATTTTGTGATATTTCACTTAATTGCTTTTGAGTTAACATATTATAACCTGCCGCAATGTATGTTATAATTATGGCATAAAAGAAAGCCGGGAGTTGTTAAGTAGAATGAAAAAACCTTTGGGAAGGGTTAAACTGATTGTTATAAGTGTGGTTTGTATAGTATGTATTATTTCATATTTGGTTATTTTCCGGCCAATGGAAAATGCCCTTAAGGATAGTAAACAGCAACTGTTTATTCGTTCAGCAGAGGCTGTTGGGTATGCTACCGAAATATTCATGGAAAATTGTATAAATGATATCCGGGCTATTTCAAACAGAACCGAGTTTAAACAGAGGATCGCTGAATACAAGGCAGGGAACATTACCCTGGATGCCGTAATGAAATATGCTAAACAGGATTATGAAGACGGATATAAAACACTGGAGGGTGCTGTCGGTGCTATAAGAATTTTTGAGGGCAACGTAATAACCAGGAAGGGTAATATCGACCCTACAAGAATGGCCTTAAATATTGAATTCCAGGATGTTACTCTGGTTATTAATCCGGATACACTATCAATATTAGTATATTCACCGATAAAAAATGGGGAAGAGATACTGGGATACGACGTAGTATTTTTTGATATAGCAGGGATATTGGAGAATGTACATCAGGGCCATATGCTCCATAAGCTGTATTCGGAAGCTGACATTGAAAGAATACTGGCGGATAATAGTTGGATCCAGCTGACAGAAAGCGAATATCTGATAGCTGGAGAGGCCGATACATTGTACATAAAACACTTAAAGAATACCGGAATTTATTTTGTCGCATCAAGCCCGAACCATGTCATATACGGGGCAATAAACACGTTATTGGGTGGCCTGATGTTTTATTTTCCCTTAATGATATTGATAACAGTATTAATTATAAACACCTTTACCTTTGGAAATATCGGACGCAAGATTGAAGGATTGGAAATTGAAAGGGACAGATATAGAAGAGAAGCGCAAATTGATGGCCTAACCAATACATATTCCAGGAACTATCTTTATGAATACCTAGAAAATAATGGATTTGATGTATTGCAATGGCCGTTGACCATTGCGATGATAGATGTAAACAATTTTAAGGCTATTAACGATACATATGGCCATCTTGTGGGAGACGGTGTTTTGCATGAAATAGCTGCGGTATTGAAGTCGTCGGTGCGCAGCAGGGATATGGTGGTGAGATTCGGAGGAGATGAGTTTGTATTGCTGTTCACAGACTGCAGCATTGAAGAAGCCGAGAAAATTCTTAGGCGCTGTGTCGAAAGGATAAGAAATATTGATAAGTTTGATTTTAATATTGATATTTCATACGGCATTGTGGAAGCGACAAATAAAGAGGAGTTATTAGCCGGAATACAACAGGCGGACATTAAGATGTACCAAATGAAGAGAGAAGCGAGACGACAAATTGATCTTAACCCGTAATTAAGGCCAACCCTTTTTGTTTTCTTGACTTTTCCATTATCTTGGGATACAATTGATGGTAGAAAAGAACAGCAGTCCTACCAGTTAATTTCAGCTCAAGAAGCTTAACAAAGACACTATTCAACATAACCATTCCATTGCGTCCATATTAGGACAACACAATTAAGATTCAGGAAATATTGCAAAAATGGTATATGACGATGTGCCGACAACTGACCCTGATAAAGGATTTGGATCGTTGTAATTGGAAGTATATTTGTGAGGATGCCACTTTAATTTTTGTAAAGGGGAAATGACAATGGAAAGCAGAGCCTTTACCGTTTCGTTAACAAAAAACCCCATGATCAGCACAAATGTAATTCCTGGCCATTTTACCACCAGCCATTTTCATACTAACTATTATGTTGATCTGGACAAGTTAAAAACAAACGTATTGGTTGCTAAAGACGTAGCAGAAGAATTAGCTTTGCCCTATTTAAAAAATACAATTGTAGATACCATCGTCTGCATAGAAGGGACTGAAGTGATCGGAGCTTATCTGGCAGAAAAGCTTATACGGGAAGGAACAGCAATGATAAATAGCGGCAGGGATATCCATGTGGTTACGCCAAAGAGCAATGTAAACAGACAATTGACATTCCAACACAATATCCAGAAAATAATATTTAACAAAAACGTAATTTTATTGGTTTCCTCCATATCCAGCGGAATAACCCTTAACAGCGCTTTGGAGTGTCTTTCCTACTATGGTGGTGTATTGGTAGGCGTTTCAGCTTTGTTTAATGCATACCCGGATAAACAGGAATATAACGTTAACTCTTTGTTTACCAGTAAGGATATTTCCGGTTATCAGCTCTTCAGCCCGGGCGAATGCACTATGTGTAAAGGGGGGCGTAAACTGGATGCGATTATTGTACATGACGGCTATATAAGGATGTAGGAAACGGTCAAACAATTCTATATATTCCGGTGCAACCCAGGGGCAGCTTGCTTTCCCCTGGGTATTTTCATATAAATCCCTCCCGGGTTTTTTATGTCTTTATATGTTTTTATCCATTGAACCCCTGCCCCTATTAAACTTACCGAGTCGGCTGTTTGACAGCATTTAAAGATATTACGTGATGCTGGTCTGATTGTTGGGGAAAAGCGAGGATATTATATGCATTATGATGTGGACCGACAAAAACTCTGGGCCCTTGCTGATAAACCTGAAGAGCCGGCTGAAATTCAAAGGAAAGTTTTCGGACCGGACGCAGAAGTTTGCCCGCAAAAAGAAACTGATAAGGCCAGGGTACATGAAGAGGTCCCTATATTGCTGCTCTGTTTCTGCCGATGGAGTATTAATAAAAGGTGGATACTGTGATATAAGAAAATAAAATAACGTTTTGAGAGGATTTTGGAAATCAATGTAGAATTTGTACGATAAATAGTTCTATTAGGATTTGTTGCTATTGAAGAAGGATTCGGAAAACCTGCTTTCGGCTGTCAGGAGGTACTTAAGTTTTGCTCTTTCATTGAAAAGGCTGTTGCATATGAATTCTGATACGCTATACTAGAATAAGAAGCAAATGTGAGGTTTCCTTTGTTACAAACAGTTTTTATCAGACGTTTATCGAGATAAGCAACGCTATTTTATGAAATATACATACATAGCTGTCGGACAACCGGACAACTATCAAAATGATCCAGAGGACATTTTATTGGGGCTAAAATGGAAGCAGTATAATTTGGCTGGAATGATAGGTTTGAAACACTATTGGAAAGGAGGGAGTGACCATTTTCAGATGACATGCCCTATCTGGCTGGGCATCATGGTTAAGTCCATGACAAAAAATCTATAAAAAGCGGTTACCGGTTAGTTTTCCAGAGATATTTCAAAACCGGATTTATGATTGAGCCTCATATTAAAGACCTGATGAATGCTTTGGAAACAGCCCATGAGATTGGAGTGCCTGCATTTCTTACAAGGCAGGTCATAGAGATTATGCAGGCTTTGAAGGTTGATGAAAAGAAAAAGGATGACCATTGCGGTATTATACAGTTCTGTGAAAATGGGTCATTATAGATAAGTGAAAAAACAGAAAGGAGTGTTATGTATGGTATTTTTCCCCGGAATAGGTAAGATTGCCTATGAAGGGCCTGAGTCTAAAAACCCTCTTGCTTTTAAGCATTACAATCCCTCCGAGACTGTTATGGGCAAAACCATGGAGGAGCATCTCAGGTTTGCAGTGGCGTATTGGCATACCTTTAAAGGGGATGGTTCTGATCCATTTGGTGACAAAAATATGATCAGGCCATGGGATAAGTACAAAGGCATGGATTTGGCCAAAGCCAGAGTGGAAGCTGCATTTGAATTCTTTGAAAAGCTGGATGTCCCATTTTTCTGCTTTCATGACAGGGATATTGCCCCTGAAGGCGATAATTTAATTGAGACCAACCAGAACCTTGATAAGATAGTGGCTATGATCAAGGATTATATGAGGACCAGCAAGGTAAAGCTGCTGTGGAACACATCAAACCTGTTTACCCATCCGCGATATGTACATGGAGCTGCCACTTCCTGCAATGCTGATGTGTTTGCTTATGGAGCAGCCCAGGTTAAAAAGAGCCTTGAAATAGCCGTTGAGTTAGGTGCTGAGAACTACGTCTTCTGGGGAGGAAGGGAAGGGTACGAGACCCTCCTCAATACTGACATGAAGTTTGAGCTGGACAATTTAGCCAGATTTTTACGTATGGCTGTGGATTATGCAAAAGAGATTGGATTTAAAGGACAGTTTTTGATTGAGCCCAAACCAAAAGAGCCAACAAAGCACCAGTATGATTTTGATGCCGCTACTACCATTGCATTTTTGCAGACATATGGATTGAAAGATTATTTCAAGCTTAACATAGAAGCCAACCATGCTACATTGGCCGGGCATACCTTCCAGCACGAGCTGAGGGTGGCCAGCATTCACGGCATGCTGGGCTCCATCGATGCCAACCAGGGCGATCTGATGCTAGGATGGGATACCGATGAATTTCCCACGGATCTGTATGTTACCACCCTGGCAATGTATGAAATATTGAAGGCCGGAGGTTTTACAACAGGCGGAATCAACTTTGACGCCAAGGTCAGAAGAGGTTCATTCGAACCCGAAGATTTATTCTACGCCCATATTATTGGTATGGACTCCTATGCCAAAGGGCTGAAGGTAGCTGCCAAGCTGATTGAGGACAGGGTGATAGATGAAATCATAGAAGAGCGCTACAGCAGTTATAAGAGCGGGATTGGCTTGGAGATTGTAAACGGTGAAGCCAACTTCCATACCCTGGAAGAATACGCATTGCAAAATCCGGTTATTATGAATTCTTCCGGCAAACAGGAAAGGATTAAAGCTTTAATAAACCAATATCTGTTCGGTTAGATATATTATTTAGCACATCATAATTGAAGCGTGTCCGGAAATGCCTTAATCACATTGAGGGTTTTGAAACCGAGTCAGATAAATCGGTGGAGAAAGTGATAAATGCAGGCAATGAACAATGTTTAAGAAGCGGGCGGTTGCCTTGTCCCTATAGGGACAGGATAACCGCCCTGTAAATTTGTACGGATATCTCCCGGCAAGTAAGTCCGGCTAAACCTCTACAGGTTATAACAGTGGTTGAGAGGCCCGCGTCCCCTGCCGATATTGAGTCCGGCTTTTATGGCCCCTGTTATATATTTCTTTGCATTTTTTACACTTTCGTATACGGTAAGGCCCAGGGCGAGGTTGCAGGCTATGGCAGAGGACAGGGTACAGCCTGTACCGTGGGTATTGGGATTGTCTATCTTTGGGGCTTCCAGCCAGAAGGCCTTTCCTTCCGTGAATAGCAGATCATCGGCGTTATCCTCTAAATGCCCTCCAGTTATAAGTATGCCACTGTTTGTCAGCTTTGAGACTTTTTCGGCTGCTCTTTGCATATCGGATCTATCCTTTATCGGGAATCCAGCCAGGTTTTCGGCTTCGGGAATATTTGGCGTTATTAGCGTAGCAAGGGGAAAGAGACGATCTAGCAATGCATCAACTGCATCGTCCTTGAGAAGCTTTCCACCGCTTGTTGAAACCATTACGGGGTCGACCACAATATTTTGTGCCTTGTATTCCCGGAGCTTTTCTGCTATAACTTCTATAATTTCCGCATTGGACACCATTCCGATTTTTGTGGCGTCGGGTCTAATATCATCAAAGATGCAGTCGAGCTGGCTACCGACGAATTCGGGTGTGGCCTCCAACACCCCGTAAACTCCGGTGGTGTTCTGGGCCGTTAAAGCAGTGATTACGCTCATGGCATACATTTTATGTGCGGTTATGGTTTTAATATCGGCCTGGATACCTGCTCCGCCGCTGCAGTCCGAGCCGGCTATGGTCAATACTTTTTTCATGGTAGCATCACCTTCTTCCAGTCATCAAAAGATTTTAGACAGATATTCGCAATTGTTTTTATTTCCTCCCAGTCTTCATGGGAGATTTTGTCATATATGGCTGTTACTGGGAAACCGGCTGCCTTAGCGCTCTTTATGGCGTGGAGTGAATCTTCGAATACCATAGTTTCGTGCTTGGGAGTGTTAAGCAGCTCAAGTGCTTTTATAAAAAACTCGGGCTCGTCCTTCCCCATACCCGCTTCCGAACATGTAAATATGAATCTAAAGTATTTGGCTACTTTTAGTCTTTCCAGCGCAGCTTTTGCCAGCTCATAATCGGTGGCGGTGGCTATACACATTTTGACGTTATTCCTGTAAAGACCATAGAGGAAAGGAATCACTGAAGCTTTAAGAGGTATTTCCCATCGGTACTGATTTTCAATCAGTTCCAGGATTTCTTTTATGATCTCATCCTGACTGCCGGGTATTGAATACTCTCGTTTGAAGTATTGGGCCGACTGTTCAAGGCTCATCGTTTTTAGGATTTCATTAATGTTCTTCGGAGGATTATGACCTTTTAGTTTTAGATACCCGGCACCTATATTATCCCAGAAAGGCATCGAATCCAACAGGGTGCCGTCAAGATCAAAGATGGCTCCTTTAAGCTTTATCATGGTTTGCAGTTCACCAGCCTGGATGCAAGCTGCCGTAGCTCCCTTACTGCGGCTGTAATGTCATTGCTGGCAAATATAGCCGATACTGCCGCAATACCGGAAATCCCGCTTCCAGCAAGCTTCATGGCATTGTCCCTGTTAATTCCGCCTATGGCCACTACCGGTATGGATACCGATTTGCAGATTTCCTTAAGGATATCAAAGGATACAGATTCGGTGTCAGGCTTGGTGGATGTGGGAAAGATGGAGCCCACTCCGATGTAATTGGCACCGTTTTTCTCTGCCTCAACGGCTTGTTCCACCGTTTGGGCCGAAACGCCCAGTATTTTATCCGGTCCAATAATTTTTCTGACCTCCCTTGCTTCCATATCTCCCTGTCCCACATGGACTCCATCGGCTCCGCAGCCCATGGCAACATCAACCCTGTCGTTAATTACAAAGGGGATTCCGTATTTAGCGGCTATACTTTTAATCTCCTTGGCAAGTTCAAGAAAGGAATGGTAGTCAAGATTTTTTTCCCGCAGTTGCAGGAAGGTTACGCCCGCTTTCAGCGCTTCCTCAACCACATCCGCAAGGGAACGACCTTTAAGCCATGTACGGTCCGTGACCGCATAGAGAAGTACGGAAGATCTATCTACTTTCAATTTTCATGCCTCCTTTCAGGGTGTTTGCATCCAATTTGCTTAGGGCGTCGATGAGGCAGGTACGAAAGGAGGCTGTACCCCCATCGGCCTTGCTCAGTTTGTCATAAGCAAGCTCTCCACTTAAACCAAAAGCACATACTGCGGCAGCGGTAGCTTCCAAGTGCCTGTGCGGGTTTGCAGCACAATAAGCGGCAATCAGTGCCGTTAACATACAGCCGGTACCGGTAATTCTTGACATCATTGGATGGCCGTTGCGGATAATGTAAGCTTTGCTTTGATCTGCAACAATATCAATAGCCCCGGTAACAGTAACTATCGATCCTATCTGCCCGCTTAGTTCTTTGACAAAGGAAATTGCTTCATCTAGGTTTTCATCGGTAACAGCATCGCTTACATCGGCGTCCACACCCTTGGTTGTTCCCCTTCCCCTTGATATGGTTTTTATTTCTGAGATGTTACCGCGGACCACGGCAAACTCAACCTCTTTCAGAAGTTTGAATGTGGTATCTGTGCGTAACGCCGATGCCCCCGCACCTACCGGGTCAAGGACTACGGGATGGGAAAGCTCGTTTGCCCTTTTGCCAGTTTTGAGCATTGTTGCAATTGTTCTTTCATTCAGAGTTCCAATATTTATAACCAGGGCGTCGCAAATTGCGGTGATCTCCACGGCATCCCTTTCGTCGTCAGCCATAATGGGCGAGCCGCCACATGCCAGAAGTACGTTTGCCACATCGTTGACAGTGACGTAGTTCGTGATGCAGTGGACTAAAGGCGTTTTCTCATGAACGTTTTTTATAATGTTTTCAAACATGGCAAAACCTCCTCAAAAGCAATAGATAAAATATTGACCTGATTATCGGCCAACTCAAGGGAATATACGTTTTTATCAGAAGCTGATTATAAATGACAGCAGAAAAAGGTGCGAAAAAATTTTTGTGAGCCGGTAAGAATGCAACAAGGAAGGGTGCAAAAATAAACGGGAAGCGCCAAAATAGGTACTTCCCACCGATTACCATTAAAAAATTTCCCTACGTTGGCATTACCCAAATCAGGTTCAAAGGGTCGAAGCTGTACTCGCTTCCTCTCAGCCTGCAACACAAGCTCCCCCATAAATATTTAATTTTCTTAAATTTTATCATAATGCCGGTCGGCTTGTCAATGATCGGGGTCTCGGACAACTTGGTCATTCAATATTTGGTGTTAACTTTACAACTGGTTAGTGTAAAATTACTCTGGGAAAAAACAAACAAATAAAAGAAAAGAGTATCTCCTCTG
>LFSE01000091.1 GCA_001513075.1 Clostridiales bacterium DTU074
GCATGGTAGGACGCACCATGGCTGTATTGGCAAAGACGGTTTTTGCATCGCCCCCAATCCAGCGCAGCCAATCAATATCATGGCTTCCAAAGTCCAGTACAACACCGCCGCTCTTCTCCTGCCATCCGTACCATGAATTGCTCATATCGACAGGCATGTATCGCCGGGTCCAGCAATTTACCAATTCACCCAACTCACCCGATGCGAAGATATCATGCATCAGTTTGTAGGGATTCCAAAACCTAAGGCAGTAACCCAGCATGTATACAACACCGGCTGATTCCGCCGCATCCACCATGGCAACCGCATCCTCAAGATTATTGCATATTGGCTTTTCGGTAAAAATATGCTTTCCTTCTTTTGCACATGTGATCACTATTTCTCTCCGGTTAAAAGGCTCGGTACACACCCATACAGCTTCCACATGCGGAAGCAGGTCATGATAATCCGTACACCACTTCACTCCCAGCGTTTCGCCCAGCTTTCTGGCCTTTTCTTCGATCAGATCGCATACCCCGACAATTTCCACCTCATCCATTTCAGCTAAAATCTTGGCATGATAGTTTCCCATTCCACCGCATCCGATTAAACCCAGCCTGGTTTTTTCCATGGTCATTACCTCCACTCTTTTAATAAATTTTTATTTGCTATAATTCTTATTAGTGAAGTTTCTAGTTGCAGTCTTTACTATTTAAATATTTATTATATATGAAATATTTTGCTATTTCCTTCTTTTATCAAGCATATTTTTCAAAATTTGCTTTATCATAAATTTAAAGTAAACTGGTTTATGGTTGTTTTCATTAGTAAACAGCCATAAACCAGTTTATTGTTAATTGTACTTTACTTTTTGATTCTATCCGAATACTGTTTTATCATAGGCATCCTGAAGCATAGATAAAAATTTATCTAGTTGCAAATTATTTAATCCATTCACATAGTTATCCCATTGGCTATCACTGTTTATGTCTAGATCTCCTGTAATAAAGCGGATCATGTGTTCATTAATATAATCGGTAATAGCTATTCTTAATTGACTGATCTCTGTTGCTGTATCTGCATCTACCCACAAGGCATCAATATTTACCGGTAAGTTCTTGTCTGAACGGAAAGGAGCATATTTTTCTGTCATTTTCGAAAGGCGTAGAAGATCATATGTCCACCAATGAGGATTATAGATATCATCGAGGTACACTGCATGAGCTCTGTCCCAGAAATAAAAAGGCATTTGCGGGCTTTGGACCAAACGGCCAGCATCCAATTCATCATCAGCATATGGATCTTCAAAGTCAGGATCCCAACGCCGATCATAATAAAGTGCCTGTTCTCCGAACATATTCTTTTGTCCTTCTTTTGCTTCAACAAAACGAATACCTTCATCACCAATCCAATTCCAAAAGAATGCTTCAGCTGTTAACCAAAAATCCAAATATCGAAATGCAGCCTCGGGATTTTTACAAACATTTGTGATAACAAATTGAGCCCCGGAAACTCTTGTATTATCCCACCAAGGTGTATATCCTTCACCGCTAGGTCCAATCAAAGGATTTAGTGAATCATATTGTTTTGATAATTCTATATTCTGCGTATCAACACCCATTGCAAAATGTCCGGCGGTATACACCCCTACCAATGGTTTCTCTTCGTTATTACAAAGCATTTGCAGCTGTTCAATTTTCTGAGTAAAACACCCGGATCAATTAAGCCCTCTCTATAAAGCTTGTTGGCCCATTTTAAACCTTCTCTCCATTCCGGTTGAATAGCAGCCATCTTTAGAGTTTTTCCGTCCAAATATATGAAAGCATTTCCGAAGTCGCATAATATAAACGGATTCATTAAAAAGAATTGACAATCTCCCCACCATGTATCTATACAGCCGGTATATGGAATGCAGTCAGGATCTCGCTCTTTAAATGCTCTCAGCATATTTTCGAACTCATATATTGTTTTTGGCTCTTCCAATCCTAATTCTTCCAACCATTTTATGTTAACATAAGCTTTTTGTGTCTGACCTCCATACGTACCCCCTATAGTAGAAATTCCATAAATATTTCCATCAGGTGCAGTCATGTCTTCAAAAAGATGTGGATAAAATACATCTCGCGCTTTTTTTAACTCAAGACCATATTTTTCGATCAAATCATTTAGTGGAATAATCAATCCTTGAGAAGCATATTCAATAATGTCCTGATTAGAAAGCTCTGCACCAAAAAAAATCTCTGGATAATCTCCACTAGCGAATAGTACTTTTCTATCCCCAAATACTATATCAAGATGAATATTTGTTTTTTCTTCATAAAACTTCAATGCCCTATTTTTTTCTGAATAGTCAATCCAACTTGTATTATCAGTAAAGTATGCAGTTAAGGTAAATTTGCATTAACAAATAACAAATTGTTTCTATCTTTCAACTCTCCATGTATATTATAGCATAATATACTATGCCATTTCTATACACAATTGTTAAATTATTCAGCAGTCCAAAAATCCAAATCGAGCAAATTATAGCAAATTATTATTTAAAAGAACGTCCTTTCATGGTACAATTGTGTAAGTTATTATATATAGATAACTTTTCGCGTATACTTGTGCAAACCTAAGCCGGTTTCTGCAGGAGGACATGCTGTATGATTACTAAAAAGACATTTGTGCAAGGTATCAAAAAAGGTATAAAGGTGATTGTCGAGCTTTCCAAGTACATAATACCTTCGGTTTTTGCAATAAAAGTGCTGGAGCATTCCGGTTTGCTGGAACGGATATCCGCGTTTATGGCTCCCTATATGTCATATATAGGATTGCCGGGTGAGGGAGCTTTAATACTTCTGTTCGGCCAGGTATCAATGTATGGTGCCATAGGAGCAATGATTCCCCTGGGACTTACAGCAAAACAAATTACCATCTGCTGTTCAATGATTTCAATATGCCACGCCATTATTTTAGAAACCGCCATTGTAACCAAAGGTGGAGCCAACGGTTTTTTAAATGCCGGCATAAGGTTTTTGGCAGCGGTGGCTACCGGTGTGGTTCTAAACACGATTATCCCGGGGGTGTGATACATGGATTGGATGAAAATACTTCTGGAAACAGTTGAAACAAGCTGGAATACAATATTTAAGATGATATACATTGTAATCCCAATCATTGTTATTATTGAATGCCTTAAGGACAGCGGTTGGTTTGAAAGAATAGCCAACAAAACACAAAGAATAACAAAGTTTTTTAAACTGCCTGGGGAATCTGCACTTGGTATAACGGTTGGCCT
Organism: Clostridiales bacterium DTU074; assembly: GCA_001513075.1. GTDB lineage: Bacteria > Bacillota > Clostridia > Caldicoprobacterales > Caldicoprobacteraceae > DTU074. The sequence goes on from LFSE01000091.1 coordinate 3,263, forward strand.
TTTGGTAGGCCTTACATTCGGCTCGGGTGTTATAATGCAGATGAAGGAAGAAGCAAACATAAGCCGCATGCAGCTCAACACCCTTTTCATCTTTATTGGGCTTTGCCATGCTATCATTGAAGAAACCATATTGTTTACAACCGTTGGCGCCTACGGAGCTGTTTTACTGTTAAATCGTATTACAATGGCATTTGCCTTTACAGCTATTTACATTATTATTAATACATATGTCAGGAATAAAGCCCTAGGGAACAAGCACTTTAATGTAACAAAAAAAACGCCCCTTAATAACCGGGGCTAATCTTCGCAATCATATAATAAAACCATAAAATGTGGGGAAACATGATAATTCATGAAGTTATCGCATGTATTGTCAATATCACAGTTTAATAATTTGATCCTTGGCTTTTTTGCTTCGCCTGAAATCAGGCATCTCCATTATTTTTCCTCCGTTCATTACCGACAGTTCTGATAGCAGGGCAACTGCCGTCCACTCACAAGCATCATAAACATCAATAGGCGGGTCGCATTCATTAAAGATAGCATCCACAAAATCCTGCACTATGAAAAAGTCTCCTCCCCAATGGCCTGCAGCCTTTTGTTCCTCGGTAGCATTGCGGTATCTCTCGGGAAGGTATTCATAAAACTCTTTCAACGGCCTCCAACGAGCATGATCGGTATCCTCATCCAGTCCTTTCAGCCAAATCTTATGATCGTCTCCCAAGCCTCTCGGCGCCTCATAACAGCCTTTGGTCCCCTGTAGAGAATAATATGCCATATTATGGGGCCTCTCCGAAATGCAGTCCACACGTATTTTTATTAATTTGCCGCTCTCCAGCTGACACATAGTAATGCTGGTGTCCTCCTGCCTGAACTCCGGAGCTGTATGCCAGCCGGTTCCAAAGCATGCTATATGTTTAATCCGCTCTCCCTTAAACCATTGCATAACCGGACCCAAACTATGAGTGGGATAGAAGGTACCTCTCTTGCCCAGCTGCCAGAATTTTCGCCAGGAAGTCTTTCCGTTAGGATACACCGTCAAATGCTTTATATCATGGAGATACTCGCCTTCACCGAAATACACTTCCCCAAACAGACCCTGTCTTACCATATTCAAAATCAGCTGGTTTTCGGGTATATAACAATAGTTTTCCGCCATCATATAAACTTTTTTGTACTTCTCAACCCACTCGATAAGCCACCATAGCTCATCAATGGTTACTCCGGCCGTTACCTCACTTAATACATGTTTCCCGGCTTCCAGAGCTGCCAATGCCTGGGGCACGTGGCACTGCATGGGAGTACCTATAACAACTGCATCAATGTCCGCCTCCAACATATCCTCGTATATCCGATATGTTTTAGGGATATTATGTTTGCGGGCCTGTGCTTCCAGCAGATCCTCATCCAGATCGCACAGAGCCACTACTTCAACATCAGGAATGGCCCTGAATCCTTTCAAAGTGCTCAATCCCCTGGCGCCCACAATACCTACCTTTAGTTTCATCTATTATACTCCTCCTCACCTATTTATATAATTTAAATAAATTAACCGCATTCTCGTAAAATATCCTATTAATATCAGTTCGGCTCAAACCCATATTCTCCGCCGCCCTTCTGAAAGCATGAATTTCTTCATATAGCAGGAAAGTTATGGTTTCAGCTTCTTCCCCGCTCACCTCCTTCATATGTACATCCCTCGATACATCGCCATATATGCCTTTGGGTACAATATTTATATATATCCCATCTTTGCAAATCCGTTTGGCCCTCATTCGAAGTATGGGCAAATCGCTCCCAAAAAGAATCCGCTTTGAGCCTACAGTTTCGATAAGTCTTTCAAATACCCATTGATTTGTATTGGCGCTTATATCAAACATCATATTTCGGGTGTCGGATAAAATCTCAAAAGCATTTCCCACATCTTCGTTGCAATAAGCCCGACCCACATGAGCTATGATCAATTTTACATTAGGATACTTTCTCTCCATTTCCATCATTTGAGCCAGATTTACCGGATCTCTCAGCCTATCCTTCCGGGGAATGTGGAGCATGACAATCCAGCCGTATTGATCTAAAACCTCCAGCTGATGGGGAGGAAGAAAATCGTAAATTCTTATTTCATCCGCAGGAATATAGGGTTTGCTTAAGCTTAAATACACTTTACATCCTAAGAATTCCCCCTGCAGGATCTTCTCTTCTAATTCCCTGGCACCCCATTCAGGACTGGCAAAGATCAGCGCCGGAACTCCGTACTGCCTGGCACATTGCTTAACATAATCATTCGCCGCCTCTATATCATCTCCCAAACTCACGTTGCCAAATATTAGCGGTGTAACCTCCTTATCAGGAAACAATAGTTTATAGGTTGTCAGCAGATCTTCTATGGAATTTTCACTTGCCACCCTATCCGGCCAGGTAACCGTTCTTGAAGGTATGTCTTCCCTGACACTTTTAAACTTCTTAAGCCATACATGGGTATGGACATCTACAAATTGGTCAGGCAAAAAATCCTTAATATAGTTCTCGTAAAAGTATGTATCGTTAGGTGTAACATCAAATAATTGATTCATCCGAATCCCTCCGCTTAAGATAAAATGGATTCCTGCTATTTCTATCTTCCATGGGTTCTGTAATATTCAAAACCCTCTATTAGCGTCTTCACATTATCCCAGGACACACCCGGAACCATAGAACTGGAAATCCCGAGGAAAAGCCCGGTCTTTGGACCGTTTTCCACCAGCCATTCCATCTCTTTTTTCACATCCGAAGGTTTACCAAAAGGAAGTGTGCGGGTTACAGAAACCCCTGCCCATATAATCAAATCCCTACCATATCCTCACGCTGCATATCCTGAATTTCGTCGTAGTCTCCAGCGGCCAGCATTAAGTTTTGTTTCTCCCGGATATCACCTGTATATGGGACAAACTCAAAAACAATACCAAACTTTTCCTTAATGTATTCACCGATCACTGTTTCATCGCTCATTTTAATCTTGGTAGGACTTGTTAACCTCTTAATGACGTATAATGGGCGCTCTTCACCAGCCTTATCTCCGTCGCCGGAACCATCTGCATCTCCGGATGAGCTTTGATCCGATGGTGTCTTTGATCCCGCCGGTTCATTTCCTTTACCACAACCTCCTATAAATGTAAGCAGGATCATCAACAATAATATCATGGCAAGTACCCGTCTACCCTTGAAATCCATTAACAATACCTCCTTATATATAATTATGTCGTAGACTTTTGTAAAACCCTAAATGATCTGTTTCAGGGTTT
>LFSE01000101.1 GCA_001513075.1 Clostridiales bacterium DTU074
AGCTTAAGGAGATCGTCATATCGTACATTTTGAATAATAGCATCTTCGTCCCATTCATTCACATGTTTCACATTTACCGTAACCACCACACCCGGACCCTGCATATCAACAAGTCCCGCCAGCATCCTTATGCGTTCCAATTCCTCATATATGAGTTTGTTGCTCTGTCCTTCGTTACGGGCTGCATTCTCAAATTCGCTTATTCTCTTCTCATATTCCCTTATTTGACTCTCCAATGCCTCATTCTCCTGTTCCAGCTTCTGCACCTGCCTTGTAAGCTCCTGTGTTCTCTGCAGGGATACGCTTCCGCCCACTTTTTGCACATTCTTGAACTGAGCAGCCAGAGCCAGTCCCAGTATCAGACTTACAATGCTTACGGATATCTGTGCCCTCAGCTTTTTGTTCATTGAACCACCTCAACCTTAATCTTCCACCAATGGCTTGAATATTGCCTGGGAGGTAACGCTTATATCGAGTATACTCTTGATATTGCTATTATCAATCTGTTGAAAATTTGGCGTTCGCAGCCATTTAAGCTTATCTTTCAACTCTACGGCTTGTCCCAAACGTATGATGGTACCCTTTCTGGAAATCATGTATATATCATTAGGATCATCCATTAATATTTCTGAGATAACATCCTGAAGCTCCTGCTTGTACAGTTCCTCCAGTATATGTCTTAAAGCTTTTATCTGGTATGAATCCACTACGGCTACCATCTTTCCCTTCGAACACCCCTTAAGTGTCAATCCCTGAATCAGCGGATAGGATATATCATCCAAAGCCCTATGTATTTCCAACACGTAACCCTCATCATTTATAACTATATACGAGCCCAAATAGGGAATAACGGCAGCCGGCGTCCTTTCTTTTATATTTATAATAACCTCATCAGGATATTTAAAGTTCACCGACAAAACATCGAGATACGGATTGGTTTCAATTCTTTCCTCTATAACAGCCCTGTCTATTTTAAAGATATTCTGACCTAGGGATATCCCTGACATCTTTACTATCTCACCGTACCCCACCTGCTGATTGCCTGTAACAACTATAGTTTTGACCTGAAACATTTCGGTTCCAATATACACTACGCCAACAAATGAGGCAAGCAGTAATAAAAGCAGAAGCAGTCCGCCTTTTCTTGAGTTTTTCATATCTTTCCCTCGTTTTCACATCGGTGTGTAACAATATTCAACTATGACAGCTTAACTATATCTGCACCTAAAGAACTTAAAGCACCTTCCAGATTTTCATATCCCCTTTCAATATAGGATTTATTCTCAACTATGGTCTGCCCTTCAGCCCTTAAACCGGCCAGTACCAGAGCTGCCCCTCCTCTTAAGTCCTTGGCCGTAACCCTGGTGCCTTTCAAACTGCGTACACCATGGATAATTGCAGTCTGTCCGTCCACCCTTATATTTGCACCCATACGAACAAGCTCGGGTACATGCCTGTACCTGTTTTCAAAAATGGTTTCGCTAATTATGCTGGTACCCCGGGCAACCGATAATAAGCTGGTGAATTGAGCCTGCATATCTGTAGGAAAGCCGGGATATGGCAGGGTTTTTGTATGTTCAACCGCCCTCAGCCTATACTTGCCCTTAACCCTGACATTTAAGCCATGTACCTCAACGATACACCCTGCTTCCCTCAATTTATAAATAATTGCCTGTAAATGCTCGGGTATCACGTTTTCTATAAACACGTCACCGGCAGTAATAGCTGCCGCAACCATATAAGTACCTGCCACAATGCGATCCGGGATAACGGTATATTCCACTTCGTCCAGCTTACGCTCCCCCTCTATAACCACCGTATTGGTTCCTGCCCCCCGAATGTTCCCGCCCATGGCATTGATAAAATTTTGCAAATCCACAATCTCAGGCTCTTTAGCTGCATTGTAAATAACAGTACGGCCTTTAGCCTTAACGGCTGCCAGCATGATATTCTCGGTTGCTCCCACACTTGGATAATCCAGGTGTATGGTGGCACCTTCAAGTTTCGATGCTTCGCATTTTAAGTACCCGTTTGACTCATCTATAACGACGCCCAACTGCTTCAGGCCCTTAAGATGTAAATCAATAGGGCGCTGACCAATTTCACATCCCCCCGGATAGGTTATTTGAGCCCTTCCCATTCTGGCCAACATGGAACCAAGGAATATTATGGATGATCGTATTTCCCTGACATAGGAATCAGGAATAATCCAGCTGTTTATATTGGAGGGATCGATTATTAAATCCCTGCTCTCCCTCTTAACGGAACATCCTATTGTTTTTAGAATCATTATGGTTTTTTCAACATCCAGCAAACGGGGGCAATCATGCAATACAACAGGTTTTTCGGTCAACAAAACTGCAGCCAGCGCCGGTAAAATGGCATTTTTGGCCCCCCCTACCCTTACTTTGCCCGATAAAGGCTTTCTGCCGTTGATGACATACTGTGTCACCCATGCACACCTCTTTTCGCCTTCTTATATGCTAATGCTGGTATAATTAAGTATTTACATTTATAAGATATGCTACTCCAAAAAGAGGTGTTACAAAACAAACTGAACTATCTGGGTCAGCCTGTCCTGGTATACCGGGATATATTAAGCAACACCCCTATGCTGGCCATGGATATTGCCAGCGATGAACCGCCGAAACTCACAAAGGGAAGCGGCAAGCCGGTCGGGGGCATGGATGCCGTTACAACCGCAATATTTATGGTTGTCTGAATGGCAATCATTCCAATAATACCAGAAGCCAGCAGACAGCCAAACAAATCCGGCGCCGTAATGGCAACCTTTAAACCTCTCCATATCAGTATGACAAAAAGAAATATAAGCACTGCAGCACCGATGAATCCCAGCTCTTCTCCTATAATTGCAAATATAAAGTCGGTTTCAGGATACGGTATATACAGATATTTTTGCCTGCTCTCCCCCAATCCCATGCCAAATAAGCCCCCTGCGCCGAGGGAATACAGGGATTGTATCATTTGGTAGCCGGTTTCAATGGGGTCCTTCCAGGGATCAAGGAAAGCCATCCATCTCTCCAAACGATATTCAGCTGTTTTTATAAGAAACCATGCTCCTGCTGCACCGCACACGCCAAGAAAGCCAAGATGCCAAACCCGCGCTCCTGCCACAAACAGCATGACTATAGACAAAATCACCAAGCTTCCTGCTGTGCTGAAATTCGGCTGAAGCATTATAAGTCCAAAAATCACTCCCGTTATAAGCAGATAGGGTACGACTCCTGTGAAAAAAAACTTGATTTTATCACGTCTTAAGGTCATGCTGTTGGCCAGAAACAATATGAGAGAAAACTTGGCAATTTCCGAAGGCTGAATGCTTAATCCCCCTATATTCAACCATCTCTTTGCATTGTTTCGCTCAACACCTACCAACAAAACAGCAATCAATAAAATGATGGTTACCACCAGCAGGAGTCTGGAAAATCTCTGCAGCTTCCAGTAGCTAAAGTTTGCTGTAAAAGCCATGGCAATGAATCCCACCACTGCCCATAAACACTGGCGCTTGAAAAAATAGTATTTGTCTCCCCACCTCAGCTGGGCATAGTAGAAGCTGGCACTGAACACCATAATCGTGCCGAAGGCTACAAGTATTATTATTATAAGGAGTATGGGATAATCAATGGGCTTTTTGGTCATTCAGTTTCCTCCTTGAGAGCCCTTACCGCATCTTTAAAAATCCTTCCTCTTTCTTCATAATCCTTAAACATATCCCAGCTGGCACAGGCAGGAGATAACAGCACGTTGGAAGGAGGAACGGCAAGGCTGAAAGCTTTCTTAACGCTCTCTTCTATGGTCTTCACCCGGTAAACCTTTTCAAAACCCTTGTCCTTCGCAGTTTTTGCCAATTTGTCAGCCGTTTCACCCAGTACTATCATATGAGTAACCTTGCCATCAAATGCTTCGACCAGCTCATCAAAGCTGTTGCCTTTATCCATTCCTCCCGCAATAAGAACGGTAGGACCCTTCATTGCCCGGATGGCCCTTATTGAAGCATCGGGATTGGTCCCTTTGGAATCATTATAGAATTTTATTCCTGAAATATCTTCAACAAATTCTATACGGTGTTCCACCCCTTTAAAGCTTTTCAGCGCAGAAGCAATAGACTCGGGCTCCACACCCATAATTCTGGCCATTAATGAGGCAGCCAGAGCATTTTCCAGATTATGCTTCCCCGGTATAAAGATATCATCAACGCTACACACAAACTCCTTTCCGGTCCCAATATCCATGGTTATAATGCCGTCTTGTACCCATGCCCCTCTCTCCAGTACTTTCCTGCGGCTAAAATAAAGCACCCGAGCTTTGGTTTTGGCTCCCAGCGCTGCTGTTTCGGGATCATCTGCATTGAGCACCACCCAGTCATCCGAGCCGGAATTCTCAAATATCCTTGCCTTCATTGCAATATAGTTCTCCATGGTCCTGTGGCGATTCAGATGATCCTCCGTTATATTAAGTATAGCGGCTATATAAGGCCGGAAAGAGCTTATGGCCTCAAGCTGAAAACTGCTCACCTCTACCACCGCCACATCCTCAGCCTTCAGTTCCATTGCCTTCTCGACAAAAGGCTTGCCGATGTTTCCCAGTGTATGTGCACCAATACCGTACCTTTTCAATATCTCCCCCGTCAATGTTACGGTGGTGGTTTTTCCGTTTGTGCCAGTAATGGCTATTACAGGTGCTTTGCATAATCTATATGCCAGCTCAATTTCGCTTATGACTTCCTTACCTAATCTTTTGGCCTTTTCGATAAATGGCGAATCGATGGGCACAGATGGACTTATTACAATAAAATCTACCTTTTCCACCAGATTATCCGGAGCGCTTCCAAGATAAAAATCTATATCCATATTTTCCAGGCACTTTATCGCCTCGCCAAGCTGATCATACGTCTTTAGATCGCTGGCTATGACCTTTACATTTAAGCTGTTTAATATCCTAGCTGCAGCTATCCCGCTTCTGGCCAAGCCAACCACAAGAGCGGTTGTCCCCGAGTATGACATTTCCCTGCCCCCTGTTACTATCAATAGCTTATTTGTTGAGCCTTATGGCTTATACAGCCAACAGACCTATCAAACACAGCAGCGTAGTTGCTATCATAAACATGGTTACCACTTTAGTCTCTCCCATGCCGGAGAGTTCAAAGTGATGATGAAGCGGGCTCATTCTGAATACCCTTTTACCGGTAAGCCTAAAAGATATAACCTGTATAATTACCGAAAGGGTCTCTGCCATGTATATACCTCCAATTATAGGTAACAACAAGGGGATCCTGAGCAAGACAGACAAGGCTGCAACCGCTCCACCCAATCCCATTGAACCGGTATCTCCCATAAACACCTGTGCCGGATAGGCGTTAAATCTGATAAAGCCCAGGCAGGCGCCTGCCAGAGCACCGGCAAAAACCATCAGGTTTCCGTAATTTGCAGCTATATACTCCATTCCCTCTTCTCGCATTATCGATGCCATAGAACCGGCAATAATGCTCAGAGCTGCTGCGACGATAAGGGTCACCCCAGATGCCAGTCCGTCCAATCCATCGGTAAAATTTACACTGTTTACCGTGCCTATTATTATAAAAGTCATTGCCGGAATATACAACAAGCCCAGATCCCATTCCAACTGGGTAAATGGGACTATTATGCTGCTTCCTATATTTCGATAGGCATAAAATGAGAAAACAACTCCAATAGCAATCTGGGCAATAAGCTTCTGATAGGCCCTAAGCCCAAGAGATCGGCGCTTCATAATTTTTATAAAATCATCCATAAATCCTATTATTCCAAACCCCAGGGTTACCAGGACGGCCGCCAGTGTAAAATCCAGCGGTCCTTTTGACAGTATAACCGAGACAATACTTATGGGAATCAATATTATAATACCTCCCATAGTAGGAGTTCCGGCTTTTTTTAAGTGGGTCTTGGGCCCGTCATCCCGCACCTGCTGCCCAAATTTCAGCCTTCTCAGCATGGGTATGATAACAACCCCGATTACAAGAGCCATAAAAAAAGATATTATGATGGAATATATCAATGATTCCAAGACTCATGTCCCCCTTTTAACAGGTAGGATACAACATCCTCCATCTTCATCCCCCTAGATCCCTTTACTAATATTGTATCACCGGTTTGGACAATTGTGCTTAACAAATCTATTACATCTTTATTGCTGGTACAATGGAATATACGAGATGCCTGCATCCCCATAGACTCAGCCTCCTGTCCTATCCAGCTGCTGTCCCTGCCCTTTGTTATAAGCAGGTCTATCCGATTGTCCGCTACGGCTCGTCCGACCTCCCTGTGACCAGCCTCGCTGTACATACCCAGCTCCAGCATATCTCCCAATACGGCGATCTTTCTCTTAGCCTTCATATCATTCAACACCGCAAGAGCCGCCTTCATGGAGTCGGGACTTGCATTATAAACATCATCGATTACGGTTATACCGTCGGGCGTGGTTACCACATTAAGCCGCATGCCGGCAGCTTTGAAACTGTGCAGAGCTTCACGAATCTCCTGAAAATCCATATCATATAACCTGCCTGTTGCTATGGCTGCCAGGCTGTTATACACATTATGCCTCCCTAACACGGGCAGCTCAAAGGGGTAATCACCCTCACCGCACAGCAGCCTAAATTTCAATCCGCCCTCGGCTGTCGTTTGTATGTCAACGGCTTGAAAATCCAGGCCCTCCCGGGTTCCGAAATAATATATATTGTACGGAAGGCCGTCTCTTATCTTCCACAGCATGTCATCATCACCGTTAAGTATAGCCATCCCGTCCGGTGGAAAATCACAGAATATCTCCATTTTGGCCCTTAAGATATTCTCCCGGCTTCCCAGCTTCTCTATGTGGGATATACCTATATTGGTAATAACCGCATTTACTGGGCGGGCAATTTTAGCCATACGTTCAATTTCACCAAAACCGCTCATTCCCATCTCAACCACCACCATCTCGTGCTGTCGTTCCATATTGAGCAATGTCAGGGGCAGACCAATTTCGTTATTCAAGTTCCCTTCAGTTTTCAATGCATTGAATCTGACCCGCAAAACATGATGGATCATATCCTTTGTGGTTGTCTTTCCGGTGCTGCCCGTTACCGCAATGACGGGTACATCGAATTTATTGCGGTAATACCCCGCCAGCTCCTGCAAAGCCGTAAGGGTGTTGTCCACCTGGATCACCTGTACATCATCAGGCAGTTGACGCTCCGGCTCTTGAGTAAGCACGGCTTTGGCACCGTTTTTGACGGCCTGAAGAATAAAATCATGGCCATTAAACCTTTCACCTATAAGGGGTATAAACATATCACCCGGCTTTAACTTTCTACTGTCGGTGCTCACTCCGTATATCAGCTCATCATATCTTCCCCTTATGAGCGTCCCGCCGGTTGCGGTCAATATTTCCCCAACGGATATTGGCTCCATCATACCTTCTCCTTTCCCAGGAGTTGGGCAACAATCTCCCTCTCATCAAAGGGTATTATTCTGTTGTTCCTCAATATCTGGTAGTTTTCATGCCCCTTACCGGCTAATATTATAACATCTCCCGCTTTACCCTGTCCAAGGGCATAGGCAATGGCTTCCCTCCGATCCTCAATGACAACGTAAGGACATACCGTTTTCTTTATGCCAGGCAAAATGTGTTCGATTATCGCCATTGGCTCCTCATTTCGCGGGTTGTCCGAAGTAATTATGCATAAATCCGAATATCTGCCGGCTATTTCTCCCATTATGGGCCGCTTGCCGGGGTCCCTGTCCCCACCGCATCCGAATAAAGTTATTACCCGCCCTTTTGTAAATTCCCGGGCGGTTTTTAAAACATTTTCCAAACCGTCGGGAGTATGGGCATAGTCCAATATCACCGAATAATCCGTCCCGGTATTTAACACCTCAAAGCGTCCCGGAACCCCCTTTACTTTTTCAAGCCCATTTTTTATACATTCCAGTGGGACGTCCAAAGCACTGCAGGCACCGGCAGCAGCCATAGCATTGTATACGCTGAAAATCCCTGGAATGCTCAAGTTTATAATGCAATCCCCGTTAGGTGTAAACAAACGAAAGGATACTCCCTTTGAAGTAATTTCCAGGTCCCTTGCAAAAATATGAGCTTCCTCCCTTATACCATACGTTATCGTGGGGCCGGCTACCCCCTCCATGATTACACGGCCGTTCTCATCGTCTATATTGATAACCGCCTGTCTGCTTTGGGCAAAGAGCCTTACCTTGGCTTCACGGTAATCATCAAAGCTGCTGTGAAAATCGAGATGATCCTGAGTCAGATTTGTAAAAACCCCGACTTCAAACTGACAGCCTGCCACCCGCTTTAAACTCAATGAATGGGAGGACACTTCCATTACAACATTATCAACACCCTCCTCTTTCATCTCCTTAAATAACCGCTGCAGATCCAACGATTCGGGTGTTGTACGTTCCGCATGGATTTTCCTGTTTCCGATCATATTGGTTATGGTGCCAATCAAACCTACCTTTTTTCCCGCTTCTTCAAGTATGGATTTTATAAGATAGGTAACGGTAGTCTTGCCATTGGTTCCAGTCACACCTACCAAGGGTATGTCCTTAAGGGGATTACCGTAAAAGGCTTTAGAAATCAATGCCATGGCAAAACGGGTATCCTCAACATATATTTTGGTTACATGCTCCGGCAGGGGAATATCCTTGGAGATTACCACAGCCTGAGCTCCCCGGGCTACAGCTTCACCGGCAAACTGATGTCCATCAAATCGAAAACCTTCTATGCAGAAAAACAGTGAGTTCCCGGTAACCTGTCTGGAATCATAAAAGATGTCGTCAATCTGCTTGTCAATCTGCCCCTCAACACGCAAACAAGGCACTTCCATCAACAAATCCCGTAGTAACATGCTTTTTTCCTCCCATTTGCCGTTTACCAATAGTTAATATTATTTATATATAATGGCAAATTTATTCATCTTCGCTTTGAGCCTCATTTTGCTCGCCGTTTCGTGTGCTCTCACCGGGCAGCCTGAATCTGACCGTTATTTCGGCATTTTCTTCCACCCAGGTTCCAGCTGGTGGGTCCTGGCGTACGGCAATCCCTGAGCCCTCTATTTTAAGCCTTAAACCCTGAGATACCAGTATATTGTTTGCTTCACGGATTGATTTGCCCACAACATCGGGAACCATGATCATTCCCTCGGCAGGGGGCTCAGCAGATTCCTGCCCGGGGGTTTCCCCGGCTTCCTCCTTTGGTTGGTTTTCCATGTATAATAACACGGTTGTATTTGTTATAACACTGGCGCCGGGTTTGGGTATTTGATCTGCTACCACAGTGCCGGCATCATCAGCCAAATAATCCAGTCCGGCTTCTCTCAGAATCTTGGCCGCCTTATCCAGGTCCATCCCTATTACATCGGGCACATCCACTTCTTTCATGTTTTCCTTGGTCTCATCGTCAAATACTGGCTCCACATTCATGTACTTAAGAGTATCTTCCAGTATTTGTTTTACATAGGGAGCAGCTATGATACTTCCAAATGTCACCGGAGTTTCCGGCTCATCCACCATTATTAACACTATAACCCGGGGGTTATCCGCCGGTGCAAAGCCCAGAAAGGATGAAATATTTTTATTGGGCATTATCTTTCCGTCCGGCCCGTATTTTTGAGCGGTACCGGTTTTCCCGCCAACCCTGTACCCCGGTATATAGGCATTTCTCCCGCTTCCGTCGGTAACAACGCTTTCCAGCACTTCTCTCATTATTTCAGATGTTTCGGCTGAAATTACCTGGCGCACTCTTTGGGGAGAAATAGTCTTTACCAGCCGCTCGGTTTCCTCACCGTTCTCATCGATAACTGGCTCACGCAGCTCCTTTACAAGGTAAGGCTTCATTAAATTGCCACCGTTAATGACCGCTGAAGCAGCGGTAATGAGCTGAAGTGGCGTTACCGAAACAGCCTGGCCGAACCCCATCCTGGCCAGGTCTACATTTTTTGCCGTCTCCTTTGTCATTATAATTCCTTTTTCTTCTCCAACCACGTCAATACCGGTAGGCTGTCCAAAGCCAAATTTGCTCAAATAGGTGTAAAACTTATCCTTGCCCAAACTAAGGGCAAGCTCCATAAACACCGGGTTACAGGAGTTTTGCATCCCTTCCGCAAAAGACTGATGCCCATGTCCGCCTGCCCTCCAGCAGCTTATCCTCTGCCCATCCACCATCTTGTAACCGGGACAGGTAAAGCTGCTGTTCAGACCGACGACCTTCTCTTCCAGCGCTGCAGCTGCTGTAACGATCTTGAAAGTTGAACCGGGGTCAATGTTATCCTTGCATGCAAAATTCTTAACCAGCCTCTGCATCTCATCAAAATCACCGATATCCCTCGGCGGTGCATTGGGATCATAGTTGGGCCAGTTTGCCATGGCAAGTATCTCGCCAGTATTAGGCTCCATTACAATTGCATAAACCTTTTTGGGGTTGTATTTGGCTACTATATTATTTATTTCCCTTTCGGTGAAATATTGTATGACCTGGTCAATGGTCAAGACTATATTTAAACCATTGACAGGCGGAATGTATCTATCAACATTGTAGGGCATTTCCCGGCCGGCCACATCGGTTTCCATAACCAGTTTGCCTGCAAAACCCTTCAAATACTTGTCATAATACAGTTCTATGCCTTCCTGCCCCTTTAATCCCTCTCCCGGTTCGGCATACTTCATGGTAAATCCCAGGACATGGGCGGCCAAACTCCCGTTAGGATAATAACGCTTTGGCTCTTCAGTAAAATCAATGCCCTTAATATTAAGGGCACGTACCTCATTTGCCGTTTTTCTGTCCACCTGCCGCTTTATCCATACATATGTACTGGACGTATTGGATAGTTTTTTAGTAAGTTCCTCTTCATCCAAGTCCAAAATAGGCGCCAGCATAGAAGCTACTTTAGCAGGATCGGCAATCTGGCTGGGTCTTGCTGCTATGGATTCTGCCGTAGCACTCTGGGCAAGTATTTTCCCGTTTCTGTCCTTAATGCTGCCCCTCCTTGGGAAGACATCTAGATCCCGGGTCCACTGATCCACCGCTTTCTTTTGCAGATCCACGCCCCATACCAGTTGGATATAGCCCACCCTGATAATCAAAACAAAAAAAATCAAGGTAAATACTAGAAGCAGGACTAACAGCCTCTTTCTGTTGGTAACCCCCGCTGCTGTCACAGAAATATTTCACCCCCGTTATACACCATCGCCTACCATCTGCCAACTTTCATCGATTCAGCCTCCCGCAATTGAATTGGATATATCAGTCAATTAAGCTGGATATCAAATCCCAAATGCCGTTATCCTGTTCCTGCGTTGTGCCGGCTACCTGTGAATCAGCGGTATCATCGGGAAGTTCAACATACTGTATCTGAGCCTGATGGGGATAATTCATTCCCAGCTCATTTTTTGCCACTTCCGCTATGTACTCCAGATCTTCACAGGCTGCCAGCTCTACCTTGAGTTGCTCATTGCGTATAAGGCTTTCCTCCAATGTCTTTTCAAGTTTCATTATAGTATTGTGATTCTCGGAAATAATAGCGTGCCTGCTCACTACCAGGAATGCCATAGCAAAACCGATAGCAACCAAAATAATCGGCTTTATTCTGCTTACCGGCTTTGGCTTTGGTTTTATATCTGCCTTTGGCTTAACTTCGCGCAGAGCCTGTTGGCGCTGAACTTGAGGCAACTGTCTTTCATACCGTTCCTCTTTCTTTGCTACTAACAATTCTATTCATCCTCCTTGAGTTTTATGTGATTTCTCCTGGTAGTTGACTATATTTTTTCACATGCCCTTGCCTTGGCACTTCGGGAACGGGGGTTCCTGGACACTTCAGCTGCGCTCGGCGTTATGGGATTGCGTGTAATAACCTTAACCACAGCTTGCCTGCCACAGGTACATATAGGGGTATCGGGCGGACATTGACAGGGATTGCTTAAATGGCGGAAAGCCCGCTTAACGATTCTGTCTTCCAGCGAGTGAAATGTAATGATACACAGCCTTCCTCCGGGTCGCAACAATTTTACCGCTTTTTCAATTGTCTCGGAAAGCAAAGTCAGCTCCTGGTTCACCTCAATTCGGATGGCCTGGAAGGTTCGCTTTGCAGGATGAGGCCCGCTTCTCCTGGCTCCGGCAGGAATTGCATTTTTTATTATCTCCGCCAATTGTCCGGTGGTTTCAATTGGCCTATTATTCACTATAAATCTGGCTATACGGTCGGCCCAGCGTTCTTCGCCATAATCTCGAATTATCCTTTTCAATTCCCCTTGAGAATACTCGTTAACCACGTTATATGCGCTGAAACTCTGGGTAGGATCCATCCTCATATCAAGGGGAGCATCCTGCATATATGAGAATCCGCGTTCCTTATCATCCAGTTGATGGGATGAAACCCCAAGATCCATTAGTATTCCGTCAACTTCAGCTATTCCCAGTTCCTTCAGAACCTGTTCCATCTCTATGTAATTCGAATGAACCAGCGTAAAGTGATTTCTAAACTCCGCCAACTTTATCTCTGCAGCTTTCAGAGCATTGGGGTCCCTATCGATGCCAATCAAATACCCTCCAGGAAGAACTCTTTTGAGAATCTCGCAGGCGTGACCTCCACCACCTATGGTGCCATCAACCACAATATGGCCGGGCCTGCATCTCAAAAGCTCGACCACTTCCTGTAGCAAGACCGGTGTATGACTAAACTCCATTATCTACTCCCCCGTGATTAAATCCCCAGCTCAGCCATCCTCTCAACAATAGATTCATGATCAAGATTGGAAGCATTGTTGTACTCATCCCATTTATCTTTGCTCCAGATTTCAATCCGGCTGGATACTCCTATGATCACCAAATCCTTCTCCAAACCGGCATATTCCCTTAAATTAGCCGGTATCAGTATCCTGCCCTGTTTATCCAGTTCGCATTCACAGGCGCCCGCAAAGAAGAAACGAATAAAGGCCCGAGCGTCTCTGTTGGTTAAAGGAAGGGAGCGAAGCTTCTTTTCGAAATTGGACCACTCGTCATAGGGGTACACAAATAAACAATTGTCCAGCCCTTTTGTCAATACAAATTTATCTCCCAGTGCTTCTCTGAATTTTGCAGGCATGATGACCCTGCCCTTTGAATCAACTGTATGCTGGTATTCCCCGATGAACAAGCTGCCCACCCTCCTTAACCATCTTTCTCCCACTTGTCCCCACTTTCATCCACTTCTATATACTTATTCTCTGTTTTTTCTAAAATTCCTTCTATATACTGAAGAG
>LFSE01000022.1 GCA_001513075.1 Clostridiales bacterium DTU074
ATTTTGAGGATACGCAACAGGGGCCGGACGCCTATGATTTGATTGTTACCGGAGATTTGGGCTCTTTTGGACGTGAACTGCTCATCGATCTATTAAAAAAAGAAGGATACGATATAGCCGATCGATTAATCGATTGCGGATGCGAAATATACAGCCAGGAACAGGATGTGCACGCAGGGGCGAGCGGCTGCGGATGCTCTGCTGTGGTGTTCGGAGCTTATATCCTAAAGAATATGGAAGAGGGACTATACAGACGCATTTTGCTGCTGTCTACCGGGGCTCTGCTCAGCACCACCAGCATCCAGCAGGGTGAATCCATCCCCGGTATTGCACATGCTGTAGTGATAGATATGAATAGGGGATGAAAGCATGGAGTACGTAAAGGCTTTCTTGGTTGGCGGGTTAATTTGCGTCATCGGACAAATACTCATTGATAAGACGAGCTTAACACCGGCACGAATACTGGTCAGTTTCGTTACCGCAGGGGTCATCCTAACCGCAATTAGACTCTATGAGCCGATAGTAAAGTTTGGCGGGGCCGGGGCCACCGTTCCTCTGCCCGGCTTTGGATACACTCTGGCAAAAGGGACCATAAAGGCAGTTAATGAGATGGGAGCTCTCGGCGCCTTTACAGGTGGTGTCAGAGCAGCTGCCGGGGGAATCACTGCTGCTATAGTATTTGGCTATCTGATAGCGGTTCTGTTCAACCCAAAGATGAAAAGATAAAAGAAAGGGATGCGTGTATTGCATCCCTCTTTAACTAATATATCTTCAACTTATATCCTCGATGCCGTTAGTCTCCCGAATTATTATTGTTATTGTTATTATTGTTGTTGCCGTTTTCATGTTCGGGCGGCTGATGTTGTTTGTTATCTTCTTCAATCTTTTCTCTAATGGCATCAAATATGCTCCTGTTTAGATCCGCCAGATTGGACATATTCTGCTCTACCGGCGTAGGATCGAATTTAGGCAGCTCGGTTATGGGCTTGTCACCCTTCTTGGGTGGCTTAACCACGCCCTGTTCGATGCTCTTCAACAGGTCTTCTATTGCCTTTTCCAGCCTTTTGCGCATCTCATTGGTCAGGTGCTTTCTATACTCAGGGTTTTCCATATTGTTCTTTACCCGGTTTATAAGATCCTGTACCTGCTGATAAAGGGATTGCCTCTTCTGTTCACCCTCCTGCCATTCGCGGGTATGCAGCTGACAGAAGTGCTCCCTGTCATCCGGATTCTGATAGTTAAGCGACGCAAGATCTGCAGATGTCTTGAACGCTCCGGGAACATATTTTTCGAGCTCTGCAGCGCTTAACTTGCGGAGCAGCGAATCTTCTGGTATTACGATGACCGATTTTTTCCCCACGTGTTCTTCCGGACAATAGGGTGAAGCCAATTTGCCGGAAATTTTACATACGTTGACTTCCTTGTGCATATCGCATTTTTCCTTCGGCACCGCCTCTTTTGGAAACCATTCAGTTATCACACCGTGCCCGCTTATATCGTTCTCACACAAAGTCCCGTTGGGGAGCTTTCCGGATTTACTGCATACGGTTACTCTGACCACACCTTCAGGCACCTTATCATAGAAAGGCTTATTCTCAAGCCCCGCGTGAAGCGGTTCCATTATGGCTTTCCACAGGGGGGCGGCATATCTGGAGCTCTGGGTTCCCTTATCAAGGGGCTTCCAGAGGTCATGACCGATCCAGACGGTTGCGGTGTAGTAGGGTGTAAAGCCGGCAAAGTATATCCCCTTTAGATCGTTTACGGTACCCGTTTTGGCCGCAATGTGCATAGGCTTGGAAAATCTGGCTGTTGTTCCGGTACCGCTCTTTACAACCTCTTCCATTAAATCTGTCAATATAAAAGTGGTGCTTTCCTTAAACACAACCCGTTTAACCTGTATGGCTTCCCTGCTCAGGATTTCGTTGCCGTCTCTGTCCAGCACTTTGGTAAAGGATATAGGCCTCTGGTATATGCCTTTATTGGCTATTGTAGCGTAAGCTGCGGTGGTCTCCACCATGTTTATTGCATCGCTCCCCAAAGCCAGGCTGGCCGGGTATTTATCCTTTATATAAGCGCTGGTGCTGATTCCCATCTCCAGCATTTTTTCTGCCGCATAGTCGGTTGAAATTCTTTCGGCAACTATTCTCGCAGCGGGTATGTTGATGGATCTTTTTATTGCGGTACGCATATCCACCAGTCCGCTAAATCTGTAATCGTAATTGTTGGGGTAACCCTTCTTGCTACCCGTCCAGCCCTTCACGGGAACGGGTATGTCTTCCAGTATTATCCCGCCGGGATATCCGGCTTCGATAAACGGGCCGTATACGGCAAGGGGTTTTATACAGGAACCGGGGGACCAACTCAGGTTGGCCCGATTGGTCCAGAACTGACCTTTCGGAGAGTTCCGGCCTCCCACCAGCGCAAGTAACTCCCCTGTATTATGATCCATTACTACTGCTGCAGCCTGGGGCTGTTCAATTTCATTGCCCTGATTGTCCCTCAAAATTCTGTCGTTGTTGTTAGCCAACTTGGGAAGGTTTTTATAATTATATACCGTCTCTTCCACCGATTTCTGAATTTCAGGGTCAACGGTGGTATAGATGTGTAAACCTCCCTCCTGAATAAGCTTCATCGCCTTTTGACGTCCTTCATCGCCGGTCCAGCCGTTCTGCTCCATCAACCTATCCCTGACATCCAGTATAACGTATTCCACAAAATAAGGCATGGGATAGAGGGATTCCCGGCTGGATTTCTCGATAACGGTAAAGCCGTCTTCGAAAGGCTCCCTGCCGTGTTTAAACCTGGCGCTTTCATATTCCTCCTTGGTAATAAATCCGTTTTCATACATCAGACGCAGGACCAGATTTGTACGGTTATAGGTTATTTCAGGACTGCGGTTGGGATCATAGAAGTTCTTTCTCGGATCATAGTAATACGGATTTTTCAGGATCCCTGCCAGGATGGCACATTCGCGCAAAGTCAGATCCTTAAGTTCTTTCCCGAAATAATCCTTTGCCGCCGTTTTTACCCCGTAGTTTCCGCTGCCAAAATAGCTGGTGTTAAGATAGGCCTCAAGTATCTGTTCCTTTGTATATTTTTGTTCCAGCTGCAGGGCCAGGTAGGCTTCCTGGATTTTACGCTTGTAGGAACGCTCGGGGGTAAGCAGGGTGTTTTTTATAAGCTGCTGGGTTATGGTGCTGGCACCCTGTACCGATTCATTCTTTAAGTTGTTTATCACGGCTCCCAGCAAGCGTTTGAAGTCCACACCCTTGTGAACATAAAAGCGTATGTCCTCAACGGCCAAAACAGCATCCTGCAGCGTTTTCGGAATTTCATCCAAAGACGCCCAGACCCGGTTTTCAAGGCCGTAGTACGGTGTAATCAGATTACCGTACCTGTCGTATATAAACGAGGTTTCACTTTGGTTTTCAATGCGTTCCAAATCCAGTACGGGAGTTGCGTCAAGGTAACCTTTGGCTATGCCGACAAAGGTTCCGAATCCGGCAAATCCCAGTATTATAAAGGAAATTAACAATATTCTCAAAGTGGTTATGAATATCGACAAAACAAAATTGGGCTGTTTTTTTCGCTTTTGAAAGCATCCCTTAAGTCTTTGCAGCCCTCTCTTTGTTTCTTTTTCATTCTTTTTATTGGTTTTCATTTTTACCTCCCATCTAATAATAGGGTTACCCACTACATTATAGCACAAATATGCGGCAACTCCATCCACCAAACACCTTTCACGATGTCGTCAACACATATAATTATAGCATAAATATGATTAAAATCCCATTACATTTGTCTTAACGATTTTCATGCTTTTGCCATAGGCGTGTGTGCCAGGGTATTACCGGCAGAATTAACCCTAATTGTTAATATAAAATTAAATATAAAAGGTAACAATGGGATTGATGATTTCATAGAATGTAGGGGGGTGTTATTGTTGAAAAGGCATAGGCGGCACAGAACCAGCTATATAGTCCCAATCATTTTTATGGTTGCCGTTTCACTGCTGGCACTTATATTCCTGCTTATCGACAGAGGGCTTAAGCCCACAATCCTTGCCATGTCGGAAGCCCAGGTCAGATACATTACGGTAAAGGCCATGAACAATGCGGTCAAAAAGGCTTTAAACAGCAATATTAAATATACAGATCTTATCAATATAATGACCGACAGAAACGGAAAGATATCATTGATACAGGCAAATACCATCAGGATGAATGCATTGGGGTCCGAAACCTCAAGCATCGCCCAGGAAGAAATTCGTATGATGGGGCAGGAGGGAATATATATACCTCTCGGTGCCATATTCGACAGCAAGATCCTGGCCGGGCTTGGACCAAGGATTAAGGTAACCATCATCCCGGTGGGATCTATAACCACCGATTTTGCAACGGAGTTTGAAAATGCGGGAATAAACCAGACCCGCCATAAGATTTACATGATAATGGAAGCAAACGTGCGCATTGTAATTCCTTTGGGAAGCGAAACTGCATATATCAGGACCAGGGTACCGGTTACCGAAACCATTATCGTGGGAGATGTGCCCGATTATTATATAAATCTGGAAGATGCGAATCCCGACGAGATCCTAAACCTTGTTCCGGGGCCATAGAGTTTATTACATTACTGCTATTTTTATACATATATCCGCAGGGGAAAAATAGAAAATCATTTTACAGTTTAACTGACTTATGATATTATACTTGTGATAATATTAACTTAATATAATAGTATGATTAACAGACCTATCTTGTTCGGGAGGTTAAATCTATGGCTGGACATTCAAAATGGGCTAATATAAAACGAAAGAAGGAGAAAACCGATGCCCAGAGGGGCAAGATATTTACAAAGCTGGGCAGAGAGATTGCTGTGGCTGTACGGGAGGGCGGAAGCGACCCGGATACCAATCCAAGGCTCAGGGACGCCATAGCCAAAGCCAAAGCTGCAAATATGCCCAATGAAAATATACAGAGAAATATAAAGAAGGCCTCGGGTGAACTCGGAACGGTGAATTACGAAGAGGTTACCTATGAAGGGTACGGACCCAACGGGGTGGCCATAATAGTTGAGGCGCTGACCGACAACCGCAACCGGACCGCAAGCGATATCCGGCACATATTCGATCGAGCCGGTGGAAGCCTCGGCGCCAGCGGATGTGTGGCCTGGATGTTTGATAGGAAGGGCTTGCTTGTGCTTGATAAGGATGATAGTATAGATGAAGATGAACTGATGATGTTGGCCTTGGATGCGGGAGCCGAGGATATATCCGATGAGGACGAGGTTTTTGAAATCATCACATCGCCTTCGGATTTTTCCAAAGTGAGAGAATCCCTTGAAAAGGCGGGGTATTCCTTTGCATCTGCCGAGGTAGCCATGATTCCGCAGAATTATGTGGATGTTGATGAGGAAGCCCAGGAAAAGATAATGGCTTTAATCGAGAGGTTGGAAGACCACGACGATGTCCAAAATGTTTTTACCAATTTAAACATGGATTAATCGAGGACAAGCCCCTTTTATATTTACAAAATAATCCTGTATGTATAATAATTGTAAAAAAGGAAACACTATAATCTGAGTCCATATTTTTGGAGGGATTATAGTGTTTACAGTAAGGAACAGGGGCAAAAGCGTTGTACTGATATTATTTTTGATGATACTTGGAGTTGGGATAGGTTATTCCTACGCTTATTTAACGGACAGGTTGCGTGAAGATAATTCAGAAAACGATAAATTACAAATGAATAACGCTGAATTATTGTCGAATTCGATGGAAAATATTGCCTTGAAAAACCAGATGAATAATAGGGCGGAACTTACAACAGCAGAAACCCTTTTCATCTTCCGACGACACTACAGGCTTTGCAAACATAACATAGTGCACGAGCGGTATGCCACTATGGAAGAGATCGGGCTGTCGGAGGAAGAGGTACAGCTGCTCCATCCCGAATGGTCGGTGCAGGCTTTTTCACCCGCCAGGGTTTTGTTAATCAGGGAGCTCGATGGTTATTGCCCGGATCATTATTTAATAAAGGAAAAGGATGGATATATAGCCGTATACCAATCAATAGAAAACGGCGAAGGCGTTTTGTTACTGTGCCAGACGCAGATGAATGTGGCTTTTCTCGAGGCCGGTATCCGGAATCGTGTCAAAGAGGGTATAGTCGT
Organism: Clostridiales bacterium DTU074; assembly: GCA_001513075.1. Classification (GTDB taxonomy): domain Bacteria; phylum Bacillota; class Clostridia; order Caldicoprobacterales; family Caldicoprobacteraceae; genus DTU074. The sequence continues at coordinate 6,172 of LFSE01000022.1, forward strand.
TGATTCGCTGGAAGAGGTGGAACACTTAATAGAAAGTTGGGACAGTTGATAATTAAAGTGCCGGTAAAGGCTCCGACATAATATATACAAATAATAAACAAGATATATATTAAAAAGGGGTATGAACGGTATGGGGGACATTGTTGGGGAGATAAAAGATGCAAAGACCATTGTGATAAAAGTTGGAACATCCACCATAACGCATAACAACGGAACAATAAATTTCTATGTGGTTGAAAAGCTGGTTCGGGTTCTGTCGGACCTGCGGAACGAGGATAAAAATGTGGCAATGGTTACATCAGGCGCCATCGGAGTAGGATGTTCCAGAATGGGGTTGCACAAAAAACCCGATTCACTTCCTGAAAAGCAGGCTCTGGCAGCCATCGGTCAGGTCAATTTAATGCATATATATTCAAAACTGCTTAACGAATATGGGCAGATTGCTTCCCAGATCTTGTTGACCAAGGATGTCATAGAAGATGAACAGAGAAAGCTCAATGCCATTAACACATTCAGCACCCTCTTCAGGTATGGGAGCATTCCTATAGTAAATGAAAATGACACTGTTGCTACCGAGGAAATTGAATTTGGCGATAACGACACTCTGTCCGCCGTGGTTGCCGTCCTGATCAAAGCCGATCTGCTCATACTGCTTTCGGATATCGACGGCTTGTATGATAAAAATCCCAAACACCATTCGGATGCCCGGCTCATTCCGATTGTACGCGGTGTAACCAGACAGATAGAAGAATACAGCCAGAACACCGATAACAGTTTCGGAACCGGCGGGATGATAACCAAGCTGGCCGCTGCCAGAATATGCAACAGCCATGGCATTCCCATGATCATAGCAAACGGGGACGATCCCTACAATATCTGCAGAATCATGGCCGGAGAGCTGGTGGGAACGCTTTTTATACCGAATGGGGGGAAGAATGGGGAGGAGGAATGAGCGCATGAATGAAGTGTTGGAAAAGGCTAAACTGGCAAAATCAGCTGCTTCCAAACTGGCAAAGCTATCGACAAATGTTAAGGATAAAGCTTTGGAGATGATGGCTCAGGCCCTTGAAGCCCAGGCTGAATTCATCATAGAAGCTAACAAACTCGACGTGGAAGCTGCAACACAGAGCGGCAGACATAAGGCTTTTATCGACCGCCTGACTCTTAACGAACAGCGGATCAAAGCCATGGCCGACGGACTCCGGGAGATAAAACAGCTTCCCGATCCGGTGGGGGAGACGGTGGCCATGTGGAAACGCCCCAATGGTCTGCAGATTGCCCAGCGCAGGGTTCCGTTAGGCGTAATAGGAATAATATACGAATCAAGGCCAAACGTAACCGCCGATGCAGCGGGGCTATGCCTCAAAACTGGAAACGCCGTCATACTGCGTGGTAGCTCGGAGGCCATTCAATCCAACAAGGCAATCGTGAAGGTTTTATCTCAAGCCGCATCTGAAGCAGGGGTTCCGAAAGGAGCCATCCAGCTTATAGAGGACACGGATCGGGCCAGCGCCCGCCAGCTGATGAAGCTGAACGGGCTGGTGGACGTGCTTATCCCAAGGGGCGGCGCCGGTCTTATTAAAGCCGTAATAGAAGAAGCCACCGTACCCGTTATTGAAACGGGGGTGGGGAACTGTCATGTTTATGTAGACGGCCAATGCGATAAGGATATGGCGATAAAAATTGTTGTCAATGCCAAAACCCAGAGGCCGGGAGTTTGCAATGCCGCAGAGACGTTATTGGTAGACCGGAAGATAGCGGCGGAGTTTTTGCCCGTTGTAGTAAAGGAGTTGCGGGAAAAAGGCGTGGAGATTCGGGGATGCGAGAAGACTCTGAAGATCATACCCGATGCTGTTCCGGCCACCCAGGAGGATTGGAATACCGAGTATTTGGACTATATACTCGCAGTTAAGATTGTGGACGGCATTGATGAGGCTATCGCCCACATCGAACGGCATGGAAGCGGCCATTCGGAGGCCATAGTAACCGACAATTACTTTGCGGCACAGAGATTCCTGGACGAAGTGGATGCAGCTGCAGTGTACGTAAATGCATCCACCCGCTTTACCGACGGCTTTGAGTTTGGCTTCGGTGCCGAAATAGGTATCAGCACCCAGAAGCTGCACGCACGGGGACCCATGGGACTTAAGGAGCTGACAACCATCAAATACGTTGTATACGGAAATGGCCAGGTAAGAGAATAAGGATAGCCGGGTATGAGGTTATAGAATGATTGAAGGGGTGTAAACACACCCCTTTGTTGTTTAATCGTCTGCTTAATCAAATCATCGGCATTACTTTTTCTGTTTCAGCCAATTGCACCCTTCTTCGATGGCCTGAGAAACTGCAGAGGGGGAAGGGCCGCCGGGGAGGCTTCTGCGATTAACGCAGTTTATAAGCGAGATGGCCTCATAGATATCCTGCTGAAACACATCTGAAAACTGCTTATATTCTTCCATCGTCAATTCCTCCAGCACCTTGCCCTGGTGTATGCAATACAGCACCAGCCTGCCCACAATATTGTGAGCATCCCGGAAAGGAATGCCCTTGTTTACCAGATAGTCGGCCACGTCGGTGGCATTGATAAAGCCCCTTGAGGCCTGTTTAAGCATGTTTTCGGGGTAAAACCTTATCGTTTTCAGCATGCCGATAAATATCGAAAGACAGTTCTTTATCGTAACCAGCCCGTCAAAAAGTGGTTCTTTATCCTCCTGCATATCCTTGTTATAGGCCAGTGGAAGTCCCTTCATTGTTGTCAGCAGGGCAATCAGGTCCCCGTACACCCTGCCGGTCTTCCCGCGAATCAGCTCAGCCACGTCAGGATTCTTTTTCTGAGGCATTATGCTGCTGCCGGTGCTGTAGGAATCATCCATTTCAACAAATTTAAACTCATCGGTTGACCATAGTATCAGCTCCTCGCAGAAGCGGCTCAAATGCATCATTATTATTGAAGCGCAGCTTAAGAATTCCAGTATATAATCCCTGTCCGAGACGGCATCCATGCTGTTGCGGAATATGGTGGAAAAGCCCAGCTGTTGAGCAACCATTTGCCTGTCCAGGGGATAGACGGTTCCTGCCAAGGCACCCGAACCCAGAGGCATGATGTCCACCCTTTTTAACGAGTCTTCCAGCCGTTCAACATCCCGGCGGAACATTTCAAAATACGCCATAAGGTGATGGGCCAGGGTAACCGGTTGAGCTTTTTGTAGGTGGGTGTACCCGGGCATTATGGTGTCCTTGTGTTTTTCAGCCAGCTCAAGCAGCACTTCTTCGAGGGAAATCAAAAGCCCGATTATTTCGCATATGGCTTCCTTTGTATACATCCGCGTATCCAGCGCCACCTGATCATTGCGGCTTCTGCCAGTGTGCAGCTTCTTTCCGACCTGTCCTATCCTTTCAATGAGCAGGGCTTCGATGTTCATGTGAATATCCTCACAGGCGGTGCTGAATTCTATCTTTCCATCCTCAATATCCTTTAGAATTCCTTCCAATCCTTGGCAGATGGTCTGCGCTTCCTCAGGTGTTATAATCCCCTGTTTGCCCAGCATGGTAGCATGGGCTATACTGCCCAGTATATCCTGCCGGTACAGCCGGTAGTCAAAGTGAATGGAGGAGTGAAAGTCATCAACCTCTTTATTGGTTTCCTTTTCAAACCTGCCGCCCCACAGCTTCATGTCTGGATATCCTTTCTCTTTTCCCGCAAAAGCGCCTGTACCTTAAGGGGCAGACCGAATAAATTGATAAAGCCTTCCGCATCCTTCTGGTTATAAACCGCATCCTCGCCGAAAGTTGCCAGTTCCTTGTCGTATAGTGAATAGGGCGAGTCAACACCGGCAGGTATACAATTGCCTTTGTACAGTTTAAGCCTTACCCAGCCGGTAACATTTGTCTGTGTGCTGTCAACAAAGGCCGACAACGCCTTCCTTAGCGGCGTATACCAGTTTCCGTCATATACCAGCTCGGCAAACTTTATGGCAACCTGTTGTTTATACTGGAAAGTAGCCCGGTCCAGGGTAATGCTTTCAAGAATGGTATGGGCGTTATGCAGAATTGTACCACCCGGGGTTTCATACACTCCCCTGGATTTCATGCCCACCAGCCGGTTTTCAATCATATCCACAATTCCGATTCCGTGTTTGGCACCAATATCATTCAAAACCTGTATGAGCTCAACGCTGTCGTATTCATTGTTGTTAACCTTAACCGGAATTCCCTTTTCAAAGTGGATCTCCACGTATTCGGCCTGATCCGGAGCCTTATGGGGCGGATTGCAGATGAGATACACGTGATCGCCCGGTTCGTTGCGGGGGTCTTCAAGATCTCCGCCTTCGTGGCTTAAGTGCCACAGATTACGATCCATGCTGTAGGGATGCTCCTTGGTAACCGGCACCGGAATATTTCGGGCCTTTGCATAATCGATGGCATCCTCTCTGGATTTTATATCCCATAACCGCCAGGGAGCTATAATTTTGAGATGAGGATTAAGCGCCTTTACGGTAAGTTCGAACCTTACCTGATCGTTGCCCTTTCCGGTGGCGCCATGGGCAACGGCAACTGCCCCTTCCTTTTCAGCAATTTCCACCAGGCGTTTTGCTATCAGCGGCCGGGCAAAGGAGGTACCCAGCAGATATTTTCCTTCATATACGGCACCCGCTTTTAGTACGGGAAAAATGAAGTCCTCTACAAACTCTTTTTTCAAATCTTCGATATAGATCTTGCTGGCTCTGCTGTTAATGGCCTTTTCTCTTAACGGTTCCAGCTCCTCGCCCTGACCTACATCAGCAACCATCGCAATAACTTCGTAATCAAAATTCTCCTTGAGCCAGGGAATGATGATGGATGTATCCAAGCCTCCTGAATAAGCAAGCACGACCTTTTGTTTTTCGGACATAGTATTCAACCTCCGTTTAATATATTGACGTTATAATTATACATAATAATGCATAAAAATACAAGTCCGTATTGATTAACTTTGTTGACAGAATGTTAAAAAAATCATAATATTACTATAGCGCATATGATAAGCCTTGGCAATATTATGTAAAATAGTGTTTTGATAAAAAATGTGAAGGACCGATGATAATCTTATAAAAATTTATGCGATTGGAGCAGGAAAGATGATCGTACTGGGAATCGACCCTGGAATGGCTATTCTTGGATATGGAGTGGTAGAACAATGCGGAAGCTCATTGAAACCCATTGACTATGGGGTTGTCACCACTCCTCCTGATATGATGACGGCACAACGGTTGACCGTTATATTTGAAGCGGTAGGCCAGTTGATAGACAGATATTGTCCTGAATCAATAGCGGTGGAGGAACTTTTTTTTAACAAGAATGCCAAGACAGCCCTTTCCATAGGCCACGCAAGAGGGGTTGCAATACTGGCTGCCGCCCTGAAAAGTGTAGAAGTGTACGAATACACTCCGCTGCAGGTAAAGCAGGCCGTGGTCGGCTACGGGAGGGCATCAAAACAGCAGGTTCAGCAGATGGTGCGGATGCTGCTTGGCTTAAAGGAAATACCAAAGCCTGACGATGCTGCCGACGCCCTTGCTGTATCCATATGCCACCTGCATTCGATAGCCTTGCAGAAAAAATTACAACACGAAACGGGATCTGCGATCTTCCGGTATTAGCCGGTATCCCTGCATGAATGGAGAGATCATATGTTTGCTTATTTAAAAGGTGTCCTGGTCGAAGTAGAATCCCAGTATAAGATCATTGTGGAGGTTCAGGGAGTCGGGTATTCAATAACGGTACCCACATCATTGATTGGCCGTTTGCCGGCCAGGGGGAATGAAGTAAAGATCCACACCTATTTCAGTGTACGCCAGGACGGAGTGGAGCTATATGGTTTTTTAAGCCGTGAGGACAAGCTGATGTTTGAAAAGCTTATCTCGGTTACGGGAATCGGTCCGAAGGCCGCCATTTCGATCCTGTCGGCTTTGACATCCACCCAGCTGGCATTGGCCATTGCAACTGGGGATATAAAGACGTTAAGCACGGCTCCGGGGGTTGGGAAAAAGACGGCACAAAGGATTGTACTGGAGTTGAAGGAAAAAATAGAGAAGGAAGCGAAGGATGAGACCGGCTATGCCATTGAACTGCCGGAGGAGCGTAGTGCCGAAGCGGAAGCCGTACAAGCCCTGATGGCATTGGGCTACCAGTCATCCGAAGCAAGACAGGCTGTAAACCTTGTAAAGGATCAAGGGCAGGACACATCGGAACTGGTTAGATTGGCGCTGAAAGCCTTGGACAAGAGATAAAGGAGGAAGTGTATTGGCTGAACAGGATAGCAGAATGGTAACATCCATGATGCTTCAGGAAGATCGGGAAGCCGAACTGACGTTACGGCCTAAGACCCTTGATGAATATATAGGTCAGGAAAAGATCAAGGAACAGCTGAGTATATTTATTCATGCCGCACTGAAACGGGGGGAACCTCTGGACCATGTTCTGCTGTACGGCCCCCCGGGTTTAGGGAAAACCACCCTTGCATCGATAATAGCCAATGAGATGGGGGTGGGTATCCGCATAACATCGGGTCCCGCAATTGAGAGGCCGGGGGATCT
>LFSE01000004.1 GCA_001513075.1 Clostridiales bacterium DTU074
AGTATTTTTTTGAATCCTTTAGAGAGAATCTTGGAAGGATATGTATTCATGCTTATACCGTACAGATGAATGGGATATTACTTGTGCTATATATTAAACTATGATATAATTTTAACAAACCACACCTTTATCAAAACCTTATACAAGTAAATCTTGCAAATCTTCCGACTTTTATACAGAAATGCATTTTCTCCAATATGCAATAGATTTAAAATATATCATTTTAATGGTCAAAAGGTACCGGTTTATCGTATAAGGTATTGCTAAATTGAGGTATAGGAGCAGGCAGATCGTGTTGTTATAAGCCAATGTTATTGTTTTGATGTAAAGAGAGAGTGGGCGATGTTATGGTCAAAGGAATTATCAGGACGATTCCTGAGAAATGCGTGCAGTGTTATGCATGTGTGCGCAATTGCCCTGTTAAAGCGGTGGCCATTCGAGACGGAAAAGCCCGTATAATACAGGAAAGATGTATTCATTGTGGAAACTGCGTTAAGATCTGTTCCCAGAATGCAAAAGAAGTTTTGAACGGGATCGACCATACACTGCATTTGTTGAAAGAAGGAAATACAATAGCAATAGTAGCCCCCTCCTTTCCGGCGGCATTTAACGGCAGGGTAGAAAAATTTCCCTGTGCCCTTCGAAAGCTTGGGTTTGTTCAGGTTTGGGAGGTGGCGGTGGGCGCCGAACTGGTGGTGGAAGCTTGCAGATCCTTCGAATTTGGTGAGTATCCCTATATCAGTTCATCCTGTCCGGCGGTTGTCAACCTTATAGAAAGACATTATTCCCAGTTTGTACCTTATCTCATGCCCGTTGTTTCTCCGGCAATTGCAACAGCCAGGCTGATAAGGTACTGTTATCCCGAAGAAGACTATAATATAGTGTTCATAGGCCCGTGTATAGCAAAAAAAGGGGAGATCCGTCAATCCTGTGTAAGCGGCGATATACAGGAAGCCCTTACGTACACCGAACTTGATGAATTGTTTAAACTAAAAGAAATCGACTGGAACCATCTGAAAGAAGAACCATTTGATGGACCCAGGGCATCCCTGGCATATTCCTTCCCCATATCCGGAGGTCTTCTGAGAAATCTGAACCGCACCCAGGATATCCTGAATGAAGATTATGTGGTAGTTGACGGCATGAAAAGCTGGCTGGATATTCTGGAGATTCTGGAACAGGAGAAGATCTCCATACGCCTGATAGACGGCTTGTTCTGCAACGGTTGCATTGACGGGCCTGGAATGAAGGGAAGAAGCAATATATTAGCTAGAAAGTCGTCCCTTCTACAGTATATACGTTCGGTTCCGCTTAAGGATCAGGCCAGGGGGAAGGCCTGGCTACTTGGCGTAAACATTGACTTAAGCCGCAGGTTTGAGGAGCTTAAGGTAACCCTTCCCCAGCCCGGAGAGAAGGAAATACTTGAAATATTACGTCGAACCGGCAAGGAAAGACCCGAAGATCAGATGAACTGTGGGGCTTGCGGATATCCGTCCTGCAGAGAAAAGGCAATAGCCGTATACCAGGGAATAGCCGAGGTGGAAATGTGCCTTCCTTATCTTTTGACACAAAAAATCCGGCTGGTGGAATCTTTGGATAATGAATTAAGAATGATCCGGGAACTCAAAAAAGAGTTGGATATCCTGCTGGATGCTTCCTATGACGGAATATGCATGACCGACAGCAGAGGAAATATTCAAAGGGTGAATCGCACCTTCGAACAGTTTGTCGGTATTGAAATAGAGAAGCTTATTGGCTTAAATATGTCCTTTCTGGAAAAGGAGAACATTTTGTTTCCCTCGGTTACCATGGCAGTGGTAAGGGCCAAAAAAGCTGTAACCTTTGTTCAGACCCTGCATTCGGGTAAAAAGATTCTTGCCACGGGTAATCCCGTGATGGATGAGGATGGTAATGTTGTAAGGATAATCGCCAACCTTCGGGATTTTGATCTGATGCAGAAGATAAGGGAGGAATTGGATAATGTTTATCATCCGTCTGCCGTTGAAAAGCTGGATAAGGATAATCCGATTATCGCCTTAAGCCGGGAGTTTAACAGGATACTGGAGATGGCGGCCAGGGTAGCTGTTGCCGATTCTAACGTGCTCATCCTGGGGGAATCAGGGGTGGGTAAGGAGGTTATTGCCCGCTTTATTCACAAAAACAGCCCCAGGTCCAAAGGCCCATTTATAAAGATAAATTGCAGTGCTCTTCCTGAATCCCTGATAGAATCCGAATTGTTCGGATATGAAACCGGTGCTTTTACCGGAGCCAGCCCCAAAGGGAAACCCGGCTTGTTCGAAGTTGCCCAGGGTGGCACTCTTCTGTTGGATGAAATAGGAGAGCTGCCCCTGTCCCAGCAGGCAAAGTTGCTGCAGGTAATACAGGAAAAACAAACCATTAGAATAGGGGGTACCAAACCGCGAAAGATAGATGTCCGTATTTTAGCAGCCACCAACAGGGATTTGGCAGCCATGGTTAAGGAAGGACGGTTTCGGGCCGATCTGTTCTACAGATTGAACGTTATACCCATTCGGATCCCTCCGCTGAGGGAACGAAGGGATGATATTATACCCCTTATGTACCATTTCCTGGATAAATACAACAAGCGATACAACAAGGAATGCAGGATATCAAAAGAGGCAAGAGAGGTTTTTATGCAGTACTACTGGCCGGGTAATGTGCGGGAACTGGAAAACATGGTGGAACGCCTGGTGGTTATTGCTCAAAAGGATGTTATCGATGTGGACGATTTACCGCCTGTAATGAAGAAACCCAAGGAACCGGAAGAGATATTGGTACTGCGTGAAATACTTCCCCTTAAGCAGGTGTTGGAGGAAGCTGAGAAGCAGCTTCTCATGAAGGCCAGGAGCGTTTATAACAGCACTTATAAGATGGCACAGGCTCTGGGTGTCAACCAATCGACGGTGGTGCGAAAGTTAAAAAAATATTTTGATTAGATCCGAGCAAAAGAATAATGCAAAAAAGCATAATTGATGCAATGCTGCATCGATTATGCTTTTTTTATTTAAAAGGGAATTTTATATATTGATTGAATGACTTTCCTTATTATCGCAGGTTGTGGGCAGACTATATTTATTATTTTGCCTGTGCAATAGCAAATATTCAAAAATCAGCTGACCAGTTCTTAAATAAGCAATGCAATTCTGCATTAAACTGTCGAAGAAAGCCCGTATTCCGACCCGAATCGGCTTTATTACATGCCCGTAAACCGCTGGATTTAGCCAAATGTTTTTTTGTAATTTTTTACTGTTATATAGAAAAGCTGGCATGCTTTTTGCTGTTATATATTAGCAGAAGAATAAGGGGGGAAGGTGAAGGACAGATGGAAGTATGTCAGGTCAGTAATCCGGATGTTCAAAGGCAAAAGGTAGAGGAAATCATATCGGCATACAGAGATAAGCCGGGAGCATTGATACCGGTATTGCACGAAATTCAAAATCTTCTGGGGTATCTGCCCCGCTGGGTTCAGGATAGGGTATCCAATGCTATGAATATTCCCGTCAGTGAAGTAAACAGCATTATAAGTTTTTATGCCTTGTTTTCTGAAAAACCGAAGGGAAAATATGCAATTGGCGTTTGCAAGGGTACGGCTTGTTATGTACGGGGTGCGGATAAGATTATTGAAAAATTGGAAGAAGAGCTGGGGATAGAAGCTGGGGATACCACACCTGACGGTAAATTTTCAATCGAGGTGATGCGCTGTCTTGGTGCCTGCGGTTTAGGTCCCGTCATGATGGTAAATGAAGACGTCTATACGCGGATGAAAGCAGACAAGGTGAAGGAGATAATAAATGCCATACGGCAGAAGGATGGGGGTGAATCCACATGAGTTCAATGGAAGTGTATAACAGGCTGAGGGAAAGCATACTGAAGGCACTTCCGAGATATGATGAAGACAGCATAAACGTTGTGATTCAGATGGGGATATGCAGTCAGGCGGCAGGAGCGGTAGAAGTTGTAAAGGCACTGGAAGAGACAATATTTCACCGGGGTATCCGAAATGTGGTTATAACCAAAACCGGCTGTGCAGGCTTTTGTGCCTATGAGCCTATGGTAACGATAAGAAGGAAGGGTCTAAAGCCGGTTACCTACTGTCGGGTAACGCCGGAGAAAGCCCGTATTCTGCTGTCCGAGTATGTGCTCAAAAAACGGATCATCAAATCCTGGACGTTGATGGGAGAGGATGTGATNNCTATGATTGAACTGTACAGGAATCATGTGCTGGTATGTGGAGGCGGTGGATGTCAATCCTCCGGCTGCCAGAGTATCCGGGATCGGCTTGTCAAAAGAATAAAGGATAAGGGGATGGAAGAAGAAATAAAGGTAATTCTTACCGGCTGTATGGGCCCCTGTTCCCTGGGCCCCATGATGATAGTGTACCCTGAGGGAGTATTCTACTGCAAGCTCATTCCTGCATTTGTGGATGATATAGTAGAAAAGCATTTATATCAAGGTGTACCTGTAGAGGATTTTTTTTACAGGGATCCGTATACCGGTGAAGCGATGGCAACCGTTCATGAGATTCCCTTTTTCACCCGGCAAAGAAAAATAGCCCTGAGAAATGTTGGTATGATAGATCCATTGAATATAGATGAGTATATCGCATTCAACGGATATTTTGCCCTGGGGAAGGTACTCACCCAGCTTACTCCCAGGAAAACAATCGAAATCATAAAAGAATCCGGCTTGAGGGGAAGGGGCGGGGCGGGATTCCCCACCGGACTTAAATGGGAATTTACTGCCGAAGCCCGGGGCTTTCCCAAATATGTGGTTTGTAATGCCGACGAGGGAGACCCGGGGGCTTTCATGGACAGAAGCATTATAGAAGGAGATCCCCATACGCTGATTGAAGGCATGGCCATAGCCGGATATGCCGTGGGTGCAAACCAGGGATATGTGTATATTCGGGCCGAGTATCCGATGGCGGTAAAACATCTTGAAAATGCAATAAAACAGGCAAGGGAGTACGGCTTGCTTGGCTCAGATATATTGGGTACCGGCTTTGATTTTGATTTGGAGATCCGGGTGGGTGCCGGAGCATTTGTGTGCGGCGAAGAGACGGCGCTTCTGGCTTCGGTGGAAGGCCGGCGGGGCGAGCCAAGGCCCAAACCCCCATTTCCTGCAAATCAGGGATTATGGAACAAACCCACGCTTCTGAACAATGTTGAGACATATGCCAACGTGCCCGCCATAATCCTGGAAGGCCCAGAATGGTTCAGAAACATAGGAACCGAAAAAAGTCCGGGGACCAAAGTGTTCGCTCTTGCAGGTCAGGTGGAGAATACCGGTTTGGTGGAAGTGCCCATGGGGACACCGCTTGGTGACATCATATTCGACATCGGCGGTGGAATTATAGATAAAAAGGATTTCAAGGGTGCCCAAACTGGCGGTCCATCCGGAGGCTGCATTCCCGCCGACGGTTTAAATGTGCCGGTGGACTATGAATCCCTAAGGGACTGGGGAACCATAATGGGCTCCGGTGGCCTCATAGTTATGGATGAAAACACATGTATGGTAGACCTGGCTAAATTTTTCCTGGAGTTTTGCCAGGATGAGTCCTGCGGTAAGTGTGCTCCCTGCCGCCTGGGTACAAAAAGGATGCTGGAGATACTGCAGAGGATTAGTGAAGGGAAGGGCCGGGAAAGCGATATTGAGAAGCTTATCGAGCTCGGCCAGGATATTATGGACACCGCACTGTGCGGTTTGGGGCAGACTGCTCCAAATCCGGTGCTCAACACCATTCGGTATTTCAGGCATGAGTATGAAGAGCATATCAAGAAAAAATATTGCAGGGCTTCAGTATGTGCATCCCTTTTCAATGCGCCGTGTCAGAATGCCTGTCCTGCAGGAGTGGATGTACCTCAATATATAGAGTATATCCAGAGGGGCATGTATATGGAAGCGGTAAATTGCATTCGGGAGATGAATCCGTTCCCATCGGTGTGCGGCCGGGTTTGCACCCATCCCTGTGAGGCAAGGTGCAGGAGAGCCCAGTTGGATGAGCCTATGGCCATCCGCAGTTTAAAGCGGTTTGCAGGGGATTATGAGCTTGAACATGCCGATGCCTTTTACTTTGATTTTGAAAGGGAAAGAAAAGCCAAAAAAGGTAAGAAGGTGGCGGTTATAGGCGGAGGACCTGCCGGTCTTACGACAGCTTACTATCTGTCCATATGGGGATACGATGTCACTGTATTCGAAGCTTCGCAAAGGTTGGGCGGTATGTTGAATTATGCCATTCCTCCCTATCGTCTGCCCAATGATGTACTGCATAAGGAGATTGACATCATACTCAGGTCAGGCATTAATGTGATTACCGGTGTAAAGGTAGGAGTCGATGTAAGCCTTGATGAAATAAGGAGGAACTTTGATGCCGTGTTCATGGGAATAGGTACCCAGCAGCCCGTAAAGCTGGGGGTGAAGGGGGAAGACGCCGAGGGAGTAATGACTGCATTGGAGTTTTTGCGGATGATAAATGAAGGGAAAATACCGGATATCGGGAAGAAGGTTGTGGTTGTCGGAGGCGGGAGTACTGCCTTTGATGCAGCCCGATCGGCTGTAAGGCTGGGTGCCGAGGAAGTGGCCATCCTCTATAGGAGGAGCAGGTGGGATATGCCGGCACTGCCCGAAGAAAAGGTACATGCTGCCGAAGAGGGGGTTAAGATCTTCGACTACATTGCACCCCTGGAGGTTATAACCGATCAGTACGGCAAAATGGAAGGGCTGCGTTGTATACGTATGGCGAAGGGCGAATTTGATAATACTGCCAGGCGAAAACCGGTGCCCATAGAGGGTTCCGAATTTCGGATGGATGCGGATACGTTGCTCATAGCCATAGGCGCCCAAGGAGAAGTGGAAGACTTCAAGGGTATAAAAACCACCCGCTGGAAGACATTTGAGGTTAATCCGGAAAGCTTTGAAACTTCCCTAAAAGGCGTGTTTGCCGGTGGAGATTGTGTACGCGGACCCGACACTGTTATACAGTCCATAGCTGATGGTCGGAAAGCAGCTTTAGCCATTGATCGCTATTTGGGGGGCAATCAAATGGAGGTTGAAGAAGCACGCAAAGAAAGAAAGCGGCAGTACTATGCCTCGATTATTGAACACGAGCGGGCAAGGCTTAGAATACCCGAACTTGCTCCTGAAGAAAGGAAGAGAAACTTTAAAGAGATAGAATTGCCCTTCGACCAGGAAGCCTGTCGGCAGGAGGCACTTCGCTGCCTGCGTTGCGATGTGAAATGAGAGGGAGGGATTGAATCATGCAGATAAAAATAAACGGAATGGTGTCCGAAGTACAAGCCGGTATGACCATCCTTGAAGCTGCCAGGGAAATGGGAATCGATATCCCTACCCTTTGTTATCTTAAAGGGATCCATGAAGCTGGTGCCTGCCGCGTATGCGTGGTAGAAGTTAAGGGTGCCAGGACGTTGGTTCCTGCTTGTATTACCAAAGTAACGGATGGTATGGAGATCTTCACGCACACCGCAAGAGTAAGAAGGGCCAGGAGGACGGTAGTGGAACTTATGCTTTCCGATCATCCCGATGAATGCTTGACCTGTGGAAAGAACAATCAGTGTGAGCTGCAAAAACTGGCCAGGGCAATGAATATACAGGAGAGAAAGTATGAAGGTGAGTTTTCTCCAAGATTGACAGATGATGGCTCTCCGGCGGTGATAAGGGATTCAGGAAAATGTATACTTTGCCGGCGATGCCTGAGCGTGTGCAGTCAAACTCAGGGTGTAAACGCCATTGCACCCATAGGCAGGGGATTTAAAACGGTTATTGCACCGGCGGCGAAGGAGCCTATAATCCAATCACCCTGTGTCCAGTGCGGTCAATGTATCAATGTTTGCCCGACGGGAGCCATTATGGAAAAAAGCGATGTAGCAAGAGTATGGGAGGCGTTGGAGGATCCCCGAAAGCACGTTGTGGTTCAGGTTGCCCCGGCGGTAAGGATTGCATTGGGAGAGATTTTTGGTCTGGAACCCGGCACATCCGTTACCTGGAAGATGGTTTCAGCATTGAAGAAGTTGGGCTTTGACAGGGTTTTTGATACCAATTTCAGTGCCGATTTAACCATAATGGAAGAGGGAAACGAACTTTTACAAAGGCTTAATGAAGGCGGTAAGCTGCCGATGATTACCTCATGCAGTCCGGGCTGGATAAACTATCTGGAGTATTTCTTCCCGCAGCTTGTGGATCACCTGTCCACCTGTAAATCGCCCCAGCAGATGTTCGGAGCCATAATTAAGACTTATTATGCCGATAAGACCGGAATACCTGCGCGGAACATCTTTACGGTATCGGTCATGCCCTGTACCGCCAAAAAATATGAGAGCCAGCGGCCGGAGATGAATTCGAGCGGATACAAGGATGTTGATGCGGTGCTGACCACAAGGGAATTGGGCGTTATGCTCAAGGAGGCGGGAATCGATCTGTTATCCTGTGAAGAAGAAACCTTCGATCAACCCTTTGGAGCCGGCAGTGGCGCAGGAGCTATATTTGGGAACACTGGTGGTGTGATGGAGGCCGCTCTGAGAACGGTGTATGAGATATTGACCGGGGAAGAACTGAAAAATTTGAGTTTCCATCAGGTAAGAGGCCTGACCGGTGTAAAAGAGGCAAGTGTTAAAATTGGCGACAGAGAGCTCTCAGTAGCGGTGGTACACGGCCTTGGAAATATAAGGGAAATACTGGATGATATTGACAGAGGAAAGAGCAGTTACCACTTTATTGAAGTCATGTGTTGTCCCGGAGGATGTATAGGCGGCGGCGGGCAGCCTGTATCCAGGGATCCAAAGGTGAAGGAAAAGCGCATTGCTGGTTTGTATCGGGAGGATGAAGGGCTGCCGATACGAAAGTCCCACGAAAATCCATTCATACAGGAGCTGTATCGGGAATTCCTGGGCCGGCCCCTGGGACACAAATCCCATGAGCTGTTGCATACCCGATATAGGGACCGCAGAGTCAACGGCTTTTATTGGAATAAAGACATTATAGCAGCTGGGAAGAGATAATACTGACCAGCTTGGGCTGATAGATAGGCTGTACGCATATTGCGCAGCCTATCTATTATTTTTATGCCTGTTATACAGGGTACTGTATTCAGGAATAGATGCAGAAACTTCGTATCATCGTATCTGCACCTCCGCTTCAAACATATACGGCATCCAGGAACAGGTACAGCTAACCTGATTCAGGGTACACAAAGTATAAAACAGCCAAGAATGGGGAATTATTGAAAAAAGAATGCCAGGTAACACCGGAGGAGTTTGAGGATATGAAAGTTGATGAATTGTTAAAAGTATATGCAAGGGAAGGTAATGTAAAACTGGTTAAGCAATATATTGGAACCAGGAAAGCCATTATGGATCTTGCCGTTGATAAAGTGCGGGAGTTTATAGGGACAGCCGATGTGGGCCTGGATGCGGAAAGCAGGGATTTATTGGCAATTATGATTGCCCGGAGCATGGTGCAGAGTTTTTCACTGGGATACGGGATAGGCAAAATCGAGGGCAAAACCGATAAGCAGATTTATTTGTAGAAAAATGGTGAACCGACGGGAAAAAGATAAATGGCTTATATGGACATTCGTCAAACTAGAGGGTATAATAAAAATGAAGCTCTACAGGTGAGAAATTTCAATATTTTAATTTTTGGCACTAACCTGTCGTGTTTTGTTGAGTTCGGGTTTGGGGGCAGATTTGCATATGAGAGGCAGCACTGCAAAACTTTTGCGAAGAGAGATCATAATAATACTCTTTCTTGTACTGTTCTCCGCAACGTTGTTCTATTTATTCTCATGTTGCATATACCAGATTTTCCTGTCGGATTTTTTTTTAACGTGGCATATTTTCCTGGAATTTTCCAGTATAGTTATGTCATTTTGCGTATTTGCCATTACATACTATACATATGAAGAATCCAACCGATTAAGGTCCATAGTAATAGCTTCTACCTTTTTGGCCGTTTCCCTGCTGGATCTGTTCCATACTTTTTCGTATAAAGGGATGCCTGTCTTTTTAACAGAAGCGTCGGTGGACAAGGCAACTTCATTTTGGATCATCGCTCGTTTGACAATGGGCGTTGGCCTGTTTATTTCCATTTTAATACCGTCTGAAAAAAAGGTAAAGCGCAACCAGGAAGGGTTATGGGCGCTGATGACGCTCATCTATTCGGCTTACTGGCTGTTAACCATAAGCTATCATATCGATTTGTATCCACCCCTGTTTATAGAAGGGAAGGGCCTGACCCCTCTTAAGATATATTTGGAGTATTTTATAATTTCTGTACAGATTGTGACCGCCGTTTTGTTTTTCTCGGCCTATATAAAGAGCGATTGCGAAGACATCGGGTATATTCATATAGTCAGGTCTCTTATAATCAGCATTTTCAGCGAGATAGCCTTTACCCGGTACAATAATGTATATGACACCTACAACTTTCTGGGCCATATTTATAAGATCGTCGCATATTACATGCTTTTCAGAGCCTTATTTGTACAGAATGTGCAAAAACCCTATCAAGATCTACACACGGCCGAGAGGAAGCTCAGCGTCTATGTGAATAATCTGGAACAGCTGGTTGCCCAGAGAACGGCTGAAATAAGCGAGGCAAACAAGAATTTGTTGAGAAATCTTGACTATGCAAAGAATATTTTGCTAGCCCTATTGCCTACCAGCTTCCCTGTCGTAAAGGGCACCGAATTTGCGGCCAAATATATGCCGTGCGAGAAGGTGGGGGGCGATTTTTATAATGTATTTAAGCTGGATGAGCAAAATATCGGAATCCTTATAGGAGATGTGGCCGGGCATGGGGTTTCGGCAGCCATGATCAATGTGTTCATAAACCAGAACATATTCTTTAAGAAGGAATATGATGACGGGAGGCAAAAGATATTTACGCCCAGGGGAGTTTTAATGAACTGTTATCATAAATATAACGAAATGCCCTTTCCTGAAGAGGTTTATGTGGTCATGTTATACGGAATTTACAATATTGCCACCGGGGAGCTGACATATGCATCGGCGGGCATGAATACCAATCCCCTGATCTTAAAGGGGGATGGACAGGTGTCAGTCCTTGAGGCTGACGGCTTCCCGATATGCAAATTCGGTTCTCACTATAAACCTTCTTATCAGAACAGGACGGCGCATTTAAATCCAGGCGATACCCTTATCCTCTATACTGATGGGCTTATCGAGCTTGATCCCAGGAGGCCGGACCGTTTTTCCCAGGAACAGCTTGTACAGTTTATAACCGGCCTTAAGGACATTACAGCCCAGGAAATATGCGATGAAATCAGCGATGCCTACCATGCATTGAGGGGCGATGAAGAGATGACGGATGATGTAACGATTTTAGTAGTTAAGGCGGGCAAGGCTGATAAATAAGCTGATGAAAAGGCCTGGCCACCGGAGAGGGAAGTCTTTGGAAAGGAGGATAGACTTGTAGGGGTTTGATTTGACAGTGCTGCAGCGATTGATAATATGAGTAAGTTTATTGGAGGTATGGATATTGGAGAAGAGGCTTGGAGTTATAGGGATTGTGGTGGACTGTCCTGAGAAAACCGGCACTCAGGTAAGCAAATACATAAGCGAGCATTCTTCAATTATAGTCGGGCGTATGGGCATTCCATACCGCCAGAGAAATGTGTCGGTGATCGCCCTTATAGTGGAGGGTACCACTGACGAGATCGGTGCTCTCACAGGGAAGCTGGGCAATCTGGAGGGAGTTACCGTCAAAAGCGCTTTAACATCAAAAAAATTTATTGAGTAGGGAGACGATGATATTATGAACAAGACCGTTAATTTCATTGCCAGGACGGCAATTCTTTTGGCATTGGCCGTACTGTTTCAGTCTTTAAGGTTGTTTTTACCCATTCCTGCTGCCGTTGATCAGTATGTAGTGGGTTCTCTGGTCAATCTGTGTTTGATCGTTGCAGCGGTGATAACAGGTATTCAGGGGGGCTTAATTGTTGCTGTTCTGACACCGGTTATCGCTTTTTTGCAAAATGTACTGGCAAATCCCGTTTTAGTTCCCTTTGTAGCACTGGGAAATGCTACTATTGTGATAATAGTAGCACTGTTGTATGACAGGAACAAGTATGTTTCTCTAATAGTGGGAGCCTTGTCTAAGTTTCTGGTGTTGTATCTTACGGTAGTACACTTTGCAATTCCCGTTCTGCTGGGAAATATACCGGCTCAGGCCAAGGAATTGATGTCCTTGCGCTTTAGCTGGCCCCAGCTGGTTACGGCCTTGGTGGGAGGCTGGCTGGCATTGATGGTATTGCCCTTGCTAAAGAGGGCATTGAAACCCTTATCGTAGCCGGAATCTGGCTGGATGGGCGATTCTATAATACGATGAATGAAGGGCCTGATATTTCAGGCCCTTTCCTAATGAGCTGTTCTATAAATTCGTCAATCGGAAGATTGGGACAACAGCTTCATCAGCCCAAGTATCATTTCCAAGGTTTGATCTCGCTCCTTGTCTTCCGATGTTTGCTGTTTAATTGCTTTGGTTTTTTCTTTTTCTTCAGCCGGTGGCTGATCATTTTTCTCCTTCGGCTTTGTCTCGTGTCGGGAGGCGTCATCGTTCAAAGTATCACCTTTGCCCTGTCCTCTACCTATGAGAAAATCTGTCTCCTCCTGTACACCCTGGTCTGCCGGTTCCGAAGCTGGCTCCTTATCCCTCAGTGCTTCATTCAAATCCATTACCTGTGCAATTTGCAACAGCTTCTGCAACCTGTCAATTCTGTTTTGCTGTTGCAGGGGGATGATGGGTTTAACAATCCTGATAATCTCGTTCATCTGCTCAATGGGATTGGGCTTATGCCCATCCATGAGTTTTAGATTGTTTGAGTATATTCTGTAGTTATTGCTCAACCTTTCCAGGGATTCGTATATCTGAACGGTTTTGTCCACCACCGGACGCCTGTTTTCGGGGATGTAATCGGACAATACTTTAATAATACCTAGTCCCTTGTCATTCTGCTGTGAAAGCACCGGTGTCTGCTGCATTCGATATACTTGATAGCTGCCGTCCATTATTCGCTTCAGTAAATATATCACTTCCAGCATTCCTATAACGGAATATACCGCTTCCTGCTCCGGGCTATCCAGATAGGGGCTCACTGCAATCAGGATATCATGTATCTCGTAGTTAGCTATGGTCTGCTCAATGGATCGGTAGATATCGTTCAGGTTACGGTTTTTTTGTTTTATATGTACTCCCGATGAGATAATGCTTATTGCAGCAAAAAGCAGAAATATAAATAGCGGGTTGTTATCAGCAGATAAAAAGCCGGGGATATTTTCCCTGATTTCTGCAGTCTTGTCTATATCGCCACGGCTGTAAGGGGTCGCATCCAGGGGTATGGGTGTTATAGGCTGTCGAAATGCCATAGAATTCCTCCTTGCTATTTGGGTTTATATCGCGGAAGTCAGTACAAGAAATATAAAGAAGAAAAACAGATGGTTCATTTCAAAATGCACATTCCATATGAGGCTTAAAATCATAAAGAAAAACAATACGTTTGTGCCCTTGAACATTTCAATTGGCCTGTCAGACAGCATTTATACCTCACCATCCTATATGTTCCTTTACCTATATTATGCGTTTAAAGCAAAAATGTGCACCCGTTATTCCAAAGGTGTCAGAATTGCATTTTCTGAATAGTATGTATTGAGACTATATTATTTTGATTTTGAAGGGTGGTGCTAATGGATATTAGGGATCAAGAGATAAAAAGGCTGATGCAGGCTTTTCAAAGCGTTCAGGGGAAATCGGAGGACGAGCTGATACGGGAATTGGTCGGCATGATCAAATCGGGAAGGGGAGGTATTACGCCCAAAAAAGCTGAAAGCATAATCAGAACCCTTGAACAGATGGTGAGTCCCAAGCAGAGAAGAATACTGGAAAAGTTGCTGAGAGAATTGTACAGGGGATAAATATTATATTATCCCAAACCCTTAACAACTTGCGTTGTGTATACATAGAATGTATCAGACGCAGGTTGAAAGGGGGGAAACGCTTGAATATCCTAATCGGATTGATGCTGTTTCCGTTATTGGACAGATTCGCCAGGAGAGAAGGAAAGATAGATGAAAGGCTTATCAAGAAAACCCAGACTTTGGATTCGGCAGGCAAGCTTTCGGCTATCATTTTCTCCAAGGAAGAACAGGGAAGCATATGCAAGGAATGCCTGAAGGAAATGGGAGTAAACATTGTACATGAGTTCCCCTTTATCAATGCATATGCGGTTGAGGTTCCTGCTTCCATGTTGGGAGAGGTAGCCAGGATAGAGGCGATAGAATATATTTCCGATGATATTGAAACCAGCTCTCTTTTAGATATAGCCACCCAAGGGGTCGGTGCAAGAACTGCTAATAAGATGGGCTATACCGGCAAGGGAATAGGCATTGCGGTGCTGGATACCGGCATTTATCCCCATCCGGATCTGATAAGGCCAAAAAACCGAATTGTTGCCTTCAAGGATTTTATAAATCAAAGGGAAGGGCCTTATGATGATAACGGGCACGGAACCTTTGTCGCCGGGGTAGCTGCCGGCAACGGGTATTCATCGGGCGGCAGATATGCAGGGGTTGCACCGGAAGCAAATGTAATCGGAGTGAAGGTGATGACTAAAAACGGGGAAGGCAACGCGTCAAAGATAGTCGCCGGCATGCAGTGGGTACTGGATCACAGGAACGATTATAACATACGGATTGCGTGTCTTTCCCTGGGTTCCCAATTGTTGGGATCTCTTAATAAGGATCCTCTTGTGGTGGCTTCCAATGCATTGTGGGATCAGGGAATATTTGTTGTGGCTGCCGCAGGAAATGCAGGGCCGAAACAGGGAACAATTACAACACCCGGTGTATGTCCCAGTATAGTGACGGTTGGGGCGGTGGATGATAAACGAACCGTGGATCCAAGGGATGATGTTGTGGCCGATTTTTCCAGTCGGGGGCCGGTACGGGGCGGGCTGGCCAAACCCGATGTGGTGGCTCCCGGGGTGGGAGTAATATCATTAAATACAGACCCGGACTATTCTAACGGTCCGAAGCTTTATTCTCTGGAAAAAGTATATGCTACCATGTCGGGAACATCGGTGGCGGCTCCTGTGGTCGCCGGAATGGCAGCTCTCATACTGGAAAAAAACCCGTCTTATAAACCCGATGACATAAAAAGGCTGTTGTTAAAGCATACACGAAAGCTCGATGCCAATATATACGCCCAGGGAAAAGGGCTGGTGGATATGCAGAGGATATTAAATGAAATTTGATTGTCCCGCGGAAGGGCTATGGAAACCATGCATGCAGATATGCAGGTTTTTTTTTAATGTTGCCAATAACTAAGCTTAGTCGGCAGCAGTGATATGCCGGGATAAAAGTCAATGGGTTCTCTGCCATTACAATCGGGTCAGCTGCTCCAATACTTTTATGCATATCTTTACCTCGTCCAGGGTGTTGAAGATGCCGGGGCTGAACCTGACTGTTCCCTGTTTCAGCGTTCCTATGGTTTTGTGGGCCAGAGGGGCGCAGTGAATGGCTCCCCGGACCGCAATTCCATATTTTTTGTCCAACAGATTTGATATATATGTAGAATCAAAGTCTTTGATATTGATGGATATAACCCCTATCCGCTCCTCCATCTTTGTGGGACCGTACACCTTAATGCCAGGTATATGCAGCAGGGCTTCCAGAAAAAATTTTTCAATCCGGCTGGTGCGGGACAGCAGCCTGTTCTGGCCGTTACGCAGTATAAAGTTAATGCCCGCGCCCAGCCCGGCGATGCCGGGGGTGTTCATCGTGCCCGCTTCATAGCGATCAGGTAAAAAATCCGGTTGCTCAAGGCTTTCGGATTGGCTTCCCGTGCCACCCTCCTTCAGTTGATTAAGCGTTACGTGAGGAGCTATGTATAACACACCTGTTCCCTGGGGGCCAAGCAGTCCTTTATGACCCGGCATGGCCATCATGTCCACCGGAAGTTGAGACAGGTCTATGGGTATTATGCCTGCGGTTTGCGCAGCGTCTACCAGGTAAAGGATTCCGTATTCCCTTGCTATTTTGCCTATTTCCCCTAATGGAACGAGGGTACCCGTTACGTTGGAGGCATGGGTGGTGACGATCAGCCTTGTATTGGATCGGATAGCCCTTCTTATATCATCGGGATCGATTCGTCCCTGACTGTCGGCCTTGACATATGTGGTGGCAACGTCCCATTTTTCAAGTTCTTTCAGGGGACGAGCCACAGAATTGTGTTCCATGGAAGTACTCACTACATGATCCCCGGGTCGGACGCAGCCTTTGATTGCCAGGTTCAGACTTTCGGTGGCATTCATGGTGAAGATCATCCGGAACGGATTTTCTATTGAGAAGAGCTGGCATAGCATTTCCCGGGTGTACAACAGGATATTTCCCGCTTCGACGGCCATCCTGTGGCCCGAACGGCCGGGATTGGCACCGTATTTTCTCATACAACTTAAAACCGCCGCATAGACCGGTTCAGGCTTTGGCCACGAAGTTGCTGCGTTGTCCATGTATATCATGGGAGGACCTCCTTTTATATTTCCTGTTTGTACATGTAACTGGCATTATTTATCCGTAAAAAGGTGCTCTCATCATATTGAAGCCTTACGGTAGGGGGAGCCAGTATATCTATATGCGGTATAGAGGAATTGTTTGCTATTTTTTTAAAAAATACCTTCAGGAACAAAAAGTCATCTTATATGGCCTCCCGAGTGCTGCCTGAAGGTGAGGATGATAAACAAATGAAAAACTAATGTATACCAAAGCCCGTTGTATGTAGTATAATAGGAGAAAATGGTGAGGAAATCCGTCATAGCATATGGGAAAGGAGCAGACATGCTGTCTATGGACAATGAAAAACACAAAAGGATTCTTGATGAATTGGAAAGGCACTATAAAGGAGCCACTACCGCATTGAAATACAAGACCCCGTTTCAGCTGCTGGTAGCTACCATATTATCCGCCCAGTGCACCGATAAACAGGTGAACAGCATAACCTCCAAGCTGTTCCAGAAATACCCGGAGCCGGAGGATTTCGCCAGTCTGTCTCCCCAGGAGCTGGAGAAGGATATATACAGCTGCGGCTTTTACAGAAACAAAAGCAGGAATATAATCAGGACCAGTCGTATTATTTTAGAGAAATACGGGGGGCGGGTGCCTCAGAGTATTGAGGAGCTTCAGGAATTGCCGGGTGTGGGCAGGAAAACGGCAAATGTTGTTGCCAGCAATGCCTTCGGTATGGATGCTATAGCGGTGGATACCCACGTGTTCCGAGTCTCCAATCGGTTGGGGCTGGCTGTCGCCAGGACTCCTGAGGAGACCGAAAGGCAGCTAATGAAGAACATACCGAAGAACAAATGGTCAAAAGCTCATCATTGGTTAATTCAGCACGGCAGAAAGGTGTGTACCGCCCGTAATCCCAAATGCGGCCAGTGCTTTCTTGCAGAGTATTGCGACTATTACAATGGTTCCGAAGACCAGGAAAAATCGGAGAAAGCAATACAATCAACGATCGAAAAATAAATGTCAGAAAGGGGATTGAAAGATGGATATACAGCAGGAATCATTAAAGCTTCACAAACAATGGAAGGGTAAAATAGAGGTGGTCAGCAGGGTAGAAGTTAAGGACAAAACCGATCTGTCCCTGGCCTACACACCTGGGGTGGCACAGCCCTGTTTGGCCATAAAGGAGGATGTAGATCTTTCGTATGAGTATACCAGAAGATGGAATTTGGTTGCCGTTATAACCGATGGAACGGCAGTTTTGGGTCTTGGTGATATAGGACCCGAAGCCGGTATGCCTGTAATGGAGGGAAAATGTGTACTTTTTAAGATGTTTGCTGATGTGGATGCCTTTCCTATATGCATAAAGTCCAAGGATGTAGATGAGATAGTCAACACAATTAAGCTGATATCCGGCAGCTTTGGTGGTATTAACCTGGAGGATATTTCCGCCCCCAGGTGCTTTGAGATAGAAAGAAGGCTGAAGGCCGAATGTGATATACCCATATTCCATGATGACCAACACGGCACGGCAGTTGTAACCCTTGCGGCGTTGATAAATGCGTTGAAAATCGTTAGGAAGGATTTAAGGGATATATCGGTTGTGGTGAATGGTTCGGGGGCAGCCGGAATAGCGGTTACCAGGCTGCTGCTGTCAGTGGGCCTTAGAGACGTTGTACTGTGCGACAGGACGGGAGCCATTTACGAGGGCAGGGACAATTTGAATCCTGAAAAAGCCGACATAGCCATGGTTACAAATCCGCAGCGAAAAAAGGGCTCGTTGGAGGAAGTAATTGCAGGCGCCGATGTATTTATTGGCCTGTCAGGGCCCGGTTTGCTTACCCGGGATATGGTGAGGAGCATGGCGAAAGATCCCGTGATATTTGCCATGGCCAACCCAGTTCCCGAGATTATGCCCCATGAGGCCAGGGAAGCGGGCGCGCGGGTTATCGGCACCGGTCGTTCGGATTTTCCCAACCAGATAAACAATGTACTGGCTTTCCCTGGAATTTTCAGGGGCGCTTTGGACGTACGTGCCCGGGATATAAATGATGAGATGAAAATAGCGGCGGCCCATGCCATAGCATCGCTGGTTGGCCCGGATGAATTAAATGAGGAATATATATTGCCTGCTCCTTTTGATGCCAGGGTGGGTAAGGCAGTTGCAGCCGCTGTAGCCAGGGCGGCCAGAGAATCGGGAGTCGCCAGGATATAAAATAATTGATTTTATTTTTACGCCCCCTGTGCTACAATTAATATATATTGACATGTACAGTTTTGCTGAACATTTTTGTCGATTATTCCTTTCCGGATCCGTGAGGAGAAAGTGGATTTGAAGGTTTACGCATTGGTTGGTCAAAGCGGTACGGGAAAGAGCTATAAGGCCCATACGCTGGCCAGCGAAAAGGGAATTGAATATATTATCGATGATGGCCTGTTTATAAAGGGAAACAAAATTCTGGCGGGGATTTCGGCCAAAAAGGAGTCTACCAGGGTTGCTGCTGTACGAAGGGCTCTTTTTATCCATCCGGAACACGCCAGGGAAGTCAGGGAGGCTATCAGACAGTATAAGCCTGACTCCATATTAATCCTGGGAACATCAATCAGGATGATCGACAGAATAGTTTTCCGGCTGGGGTTACCTCCGGTTCAGGAAATTATCAGAATTGAGGATATTTCCACCGGAGGCGAGATAAGAATGGCCCAAAGGTCCCGACATGAGCAGGGGAAGCACGTTATCCCCGTGCCTACCTTTGAGATCCGCAAGGACTTTTCAGGATATTTCATCGATCCGCTTAAGATATTCAGGATAGCGGGTAAGGGGAAGAGGATTGAGGCACTGGAGAAAACGGTGGTGCGTCCTACCTACAGCTATATGGGAAGGTTCTACATTGCCGACACGGTCATTGAAGCCATTGCAGCCTACAACGCCCTTAAGGTGGAAGGGGTGTGCAGGGTTTTAAGTACCAGCGTAAAAAGCAGGGATGACGGGTTGTTCATATTCATGGACGTTGCCGTACGATTTGGATTCAGGATTCATGATGTGTTGGAAGCTGTACAGTCCAATATAGCCAAAGATGTGGACAGATTGACCGGTATGAACGTTATACAGATAAATCTTACCGCCAGGAGTTTGGTACTCTGATGGATGGTAAAAAGGGCAGATGTTTTAGGAGGGGAACGACATGTATAGGATTGTTTATAAAGAAAAGCTGGCGCCGGGCATCTGGATGATGAAAATAATGGCTCCGCTTGTAGCGAGGAAGGCTGCGCCGGGGCAGTTTATCATCCTGCGTGTTGATGAGAGGGGTGAAAGGATCCCGCTGACC
This sequence comes from Clostridiales bacterium DTU074, assembly GCA_001513075.1. Classification (GTDB taxonomy): domain Bacteria; phylum Bacillota; class Clostridia; order Caldicoprobacterales; family Caldicoprobacteraceae; genus DTU074. The sequence goes on from LFSE01000004.1 coordinate 19,883, forward strand.
ATTGCGGATTACGATCGGCAGGAAGGATGGATAACCATAATATTTCAGGAGGTCGGGCTGACCACACGGCTTCTGGCTGGTCTGGATGAAGGGGACAATGTCCTTGATTTTGCAGGCCCACTGGGCAGGCCGTCGGAACTTGACGGTTTTAAACGGGTGCTGGGTATCGGCGGCGGTGTTGGCGTAGCGCCTTTATACCCCCAGATTAAATACCTCTGGGAAAATGGTTGTCATGTTGATGTTATTATTGGTGCCAGGAGCAGGGATTATCTTATTCTGGAAAAGGAAATGGGAGCTGTGTGTAATAATCTGTATATAACAACCGATGACGGTTCTTACGTAAGAAAGGGCTTTGTTTCGGATGTGCTGAAGGAGTTGCTGGAACGGGGAAACCGTTATGACAGGGTTATTGCCATCGGCCCTCTGATCATGATGAAGGTGGTGTCACAGATTACCAGGGAATACGATGTACCAACTACGGTCAGCATGAACCCGGTTATGGTAGATGGTACGGGGATGTGCGGAGGATGCCGCGTTACCGTGGGAGGAGAAGTACGCTATGCCTGTGTCGACGGACCCGATTTTGACGGACATCTGGTGGATTTTGATGAGGCCATGAGAAGACAGCAGATGTACAGGGAGGAAGAAGGACATATCTGCAGGGTAATGGGAATGGAGGGGGTATAATGGCTTTGATATTGAAGAAGATCCCCATGCGGGAACAGGATCCGCAGGTAAGGCGCAGCAATTTTAATGAGGTAGCCTTGGGGTATAGCCTGGAGGAGGCCATGAATGAGGCGCAACGATGCCTTAACTGTAAAAGGCCCCTTTGTGTGGAGGGATGTCCCGTGAATGTAAACATTCCTCAGTTTATACAGGCTATAGTTCAGGGAGACATTCAGCAGGCTTACAGCATTATATGCCGGACCAATAACCTTCCGGCTATATGCGGGCGGGTTTGCCCTCAGGAAACCCAATGCGAGCAGAAATGCGTGCTGGGAAGGCGGGGCGAGCCGGTAGCCATAGGGCGGCTGGAACGGTTTGCGGCCGATTACTGCATAGAGCGGGGGATCGAGGAGGATGTTAATATACAGCCTAACGGGCGAAAGATTGCCGTTGTAGGTTCAGGCCCTGCCGGTCTTACGGCTGCGGCAGATCTGGCCAAGCTGGGTTATGAGGTAACTGTATTTGAAGCTTTCCATGAACCTGGAGGGGTTCTGATATACGGCATACCCGAGTTCAGGCTACCCAAATCCCTGGTTAAGAAGGAGATCGGGCTTTTAAAAAAGCTGGGCGTTAATTTCCAGACCAACGTTATTGTTGGTAAGACCGTTACAATTGACGAACTCCTGGATGAAGGATTCGAAGCCATATTCATCGGAAGCGGTGCGGGCTTGCCCAAGTTCATGGGTATACCCGGTGAGAACCTGTGCGGCGTATATTCCGCCAATGAATATTTGACCCGTATCAATCTGATGAAAGCCTTTGATTTTCCCAGCAGTCATACACCGGTAAAACGTGGACAAAGGGTGGCAGTTATCGGAGCTGGAAATGTGGCTATGGATGCTGCCCGATGCGCCGTCAGGCTGGGAGCCGGCGAGGTATACATTGTATACCGGCGTTCGGAAGCGGAAATGCCTGCGAGGCTTGAGGAGATACACCATGCTAAGGAAGAGGGCGTTATATTCGAACTATTGACCAATCCGGTTGAAATCATCGGAGAGGCCGGCTGGGTAAAAGGATTGAAATGCGTACGAATGGAGCTGGGAGAGCCGGATCAATCGGGCAGGAGAAGGCCGCTCCCAATAAAGGGTTCAGAATTTGTTATGGATGTTGATATTGTCATAATGGCAATAGGAACCAGTCCCAATCCATTGATCGCATCTTCAACGCCTGACCTGGCGGTTGAAAGCTGGGGTGGGATCATAGTTGATGAGGAGACCGGAGCTAGCAGCAAGGAAGGAGTATATGCGGGAGGCGATGCCGTAACCGGTTCAGCCACCGTAATACTGGCCATGGGAGCTGGGAAAAGAGCAGCCAGGGCGATTCACGAAAAGCTGTCTCGGCAGAAAAAAGATGAACCGGTAGGGATTGAATAAAACAGGTTGACAGAGTTATTGGTCGGCAAAGGGGATAGGATATGGAGGTTACCGGATTAAGCGACGGTGTTTGCATAAAAGGAGTTAAGGATTTTTATCCAGAACATATATTTGAATGCGGACAGGCATTCAGATGGGACAGGGAGGGATCGGCATACATCGGAGTGGTTGGCAGCAGGGTTGTAGGCCTGCTCTTTGATGAAGGAAACATTGTTATAAACAATACGACCAAAGAGGAATATGAGCTGTTCTGGAAGTACTATTTTGATATGGATAGGGATTACGGTGAAATAAAGAGTATCCTGTCCCGGGATCCGGTGGTGAAAAAGGCTGCCAAGTTCGGATGGGGAATTCGGATTTTGAACCAGGATCCATGGGAGACTTTGATCTCCTTTATAATATCAGCCAACAACAATATATCCAGAATTAGGCGGATTATAAAAAACTTATCCCGAAGATACGGCAGCAGATTGGTGTGGAACGGCAGAGAATTTTTTTCATTTCCAGAATCCGACGCACTGGCCAATGCTTCCATCGATGAGCTGATTGATTGCGGCTGCGGCTACAGGGCTCGGTATATAAAGGAGACGGCCGGAATGGTATACCGGGGTGAGATTGATCTGAACGGTTTGAAGGATGTCCCGTATGCGCAGGCCCATAAAGAGCTTCTTGCCTGCCCCGGAGTCGGGCCGAAAGTAGCTGATTGTATTCTTTTGTTTTCCTGCGGGAAAGGGGAGGCCTTTCCCGTTGATGTATGGATAAAAAGGGTTATGCAGCATTTTTATCCCGGACATTCGGAATCAAGCAAGGATATCCGGCGATTTGTCGAAGATAGGTTTGGCCGTCTTGCCGGTTTTGCCCAGCAATATCTGTACTATTATGCCCGGGATTGCCTGAGATTGTTTGACATATAATTTGACATATAATATGTGGGGCTTGGGGTGTTGACACCTGAATATCCTTCTGGTAGACTAGTTTTCAATCTTTATAGCCATAAATCGGCTGGTATGGCTTATCATTAAAGTGGTTTCAAAAATATGAAACGGTATAAATAAAATATTAAGAAGGGAGTGTTGATCATAGACGAAAAATTTGTTGGGGAAGGCCTGACTTTTGATGATGTGCTGCTTGTTCCCCAAAAATCCGATGTATTGCCAAAGGATGTGGATCTGACTACCCGGCTGACCGGCTCAATAAAACTAAACATTCCTTTAGCCAGCGCAGCCATGGACACTGTTACCGAAGCCAGATTGGCCATTGCTATAGCAAGGGAAGGCGGCATAGGGATTATCCATAAAAATATGTCCATAGAGGAACAGGCGGAACAGGTGGACAAGGTAAAGCGTTCAGAGCACGGGGTAATTGTGGACCCATTCCATCTGTCTCCCGACCATCTGCTGTCCGACGCAGCCGCCCTGATGGCAAAGTATCGAATTTCGGGAGTTCCCATAACCGAGGACGGCAAACTGGTGGGGATAATAACCAACAGGGATATTCGGTTTGAGACGGATTTTTCCAAGAAGATACGGGATGTCATGACTTCGACCAATCTTATCACAGCTCCTGTGGGAACGACGCTGGAGCAGGCAAAGGAGATATTAAGGCGGTATAAGGTTGAAAAACTCCCCATTGTCGACGAAAAAGGCATGCTTAAAGGTTTGATTACAATCAAAGACATTGAGAAGGCCATTAAGTATCCCAACTCGGCCAAGGATAAGAACGGACGGCTGCTGGTGGGAGCTGCCGTGGGCATATCAAGGGATACCATTGAACGGGTGGAAGCGTTGGTGGACGCTAATGTGGACATTATAACGGTTGATACGGCACATGGCCATTCCGTTGCGGTCATAAACATGGTAAAACAGATTAAGAAAAAGTTTCCGGATCTTCAGGTAATTGCCGGCAATGTAGCTACCGCTGAAGCTACCAGGGAATTAATTGAGGCGGGAGCCGACTGTGTCAAGGTGGGAATAGGTCCGGGGTCCATCTGTACCACCCGGGTGGTTGCCGGAGTCGGTGTACCTCAGATTACCGCTATAATGGAGTGTGCCAGGGAGGCTGACAAGTATGATATTCCCATTATAGCTGACGGGGGGATAAAGTATTCGGGAGATATAGTCAAGGCAATAGCAGCTGGAGCCAGCGTGGTTATGGTAGGCGGGATTCTGGCCGGGACCGAGGAAAGTCCGGGTGAAACGGAGCTTTACCAGGGACGGCGCTTTAAGGTATACCGCGGTATGGGCTCATTGGGGGCCATGGCTGCAGGGAGCAGCGATCGCTATTTCCAAGATGATGTGAAGAAGCTTGTTCCAGAAGGTGTGGAAGGACGGGTTCCATATAAGGGACCGTTGGCCGATACTGTATACCAGCTGGTAGGCGGCTTGAGAGCAGGAATGGGCTATTGCGGAACCCCTACCATTGAAGATCTGCGAAAGAATGGGAAATTTGTCAAGATCACCAATGCGGGTTTAAGGGAAAGCCATCCCCATGATATTCAAGTTACCAAAGAGGCTCCGAATTATAGTACGGGATTGTAGTTTTGTAATACTCATGCAGACAATCTCATTTCTCTTTCAAGCTGTTTACCGGACTATCAGTCTGAAACGGAGGATGTAAATGCATTATATGGATAAAAGGGAACAGGCAGAATTAGATAGTAAGCTACGAGCTCTTAAGGATGTATTGTTGGGATTGGGCAGCGCAGCAGTGGCCTTTTCGGGAGGAGTGGACAGTACTCTTCTTTTGAAAGTGGCCCATGATGTTCTGGGTGATAATGTTATAGCGGTTACGGCGTCGTCTCCGGTCTCACCCGGTTGGGAGCTTGAACAAGCTTCTCTTCTTGCTAAAAAGATGGGAGTGCGCCATATTGTCATCCAATCAAAGGAGCTGGGCATGGAGGAATTTCAACGAAACGATAAAAATCGTTGCTATTACTGCAAAAAGGAACGATTTAAAGGGATATGGGAAATAGCCAAAAGCAACGGTGTGGCCCACGTAATAGATGGTTCCAATTACGACGATCTGGGGGACTACAGGCCGGGTATGGAGGCCGCAAAGGAGCTGGGGGTATTGAGCCCTATGATGGAGGTTAAGATGACCAAGTCCGATGTTCGCAGACTGTCCAGGATGCTTGCTCTTCCCACCTGGGACAAACCTGCATATGCCTGCCTTGCCTCCCGTATTCCCTATGGACAGGCTATAGATATTCAAAAACTCAACATGATTGAAAAGGCCGAGGAACTGCTGATGAACAAACTGGGGATCAGGCAGGTCAGGGTGCGCCATCACGGTGATACAGCCAGAATAGAGGTAGGCAGCGATGAAAGGGACAAATTCTTTAATACCGAAATCATGGATTATGTTGCCCGAGAGTTAAAGAAGCTGGGTTTTACCTATGTTGCACTGGATTTATCGGGATATCGGCCGGGCAGTATGAACGAGTCGCTGAAGCTGAAGGGAGAAATATAAGATGCAAGCTGATTACCTTAAGAATATCCTTGAGGACGTAAAAGCAGGGCGTCGGACTGTGGATGAGGCCCTGGAAGATTTAAAATACCTGCCTTTTGAAGATCTGGGCTTTGCCAAGGTGGATCATCACCGGCAGCTCCGCAACGGTTATCCCGAGGTGATATACTGCCAGGGTAAAAGGCTCGACCACATACAGGCAATCGTTGAGCGAATGTTGGCTAGAGGGCAGGTAAATATATTGGCTACCAGGGCCAACAGAGCTGTATATGAGGCTATCAAAAAAGTGGCTTCGGACGCCGAGTTTCATGAATTGGCCGGTATAGTGACGGTAAGAAGAGTTCAAATCCCACCCATGAAGGGCAAAATAGCCGTGGTCTCCGCCGGAACAGCGGATCTACCGGTGGCTGAAGAGGCGGCCGTTACCGCCGAAGTGCTGGGAAACAAGGTGGAACGCGTGTACGATGTGGGAGTCGCGGGTATACACCGATTGATGGCAAAGGCCAGGATGCTGAATGAGGCCAACGTTATCATAGTTGTTGCCGGCATGGAGGGGGCGTTGGCCAGCGTTGTAGGCGGCCTTGTGGATAAACCGGTTATTGCCGTTCCGACCAGCGTTGGATATGGTGCCAATTTTGGCGGGCTTTCGGCTCTGTTGTGCATGCTCAACAGCTGTGCCAGCGGAGTTGCCGTGGTCAATATTGATAACGGCTTTGGTGCCGGTTATATGGCCAGCACAATTAATCGTTTAGCTCAATAATAAAAGCATTGGTGTGCCGAGGACTTCCTCGGTGTTTTTGTTTCTACTGCCGAATATTTGGTTTTATATTACGGCAAAAAACGGAGGGATATGAAGTGAGGATACTGTTTTTTGATTGTTTTTCAGGGATCAGCGGTGATATGGCTCTGGGAGCCCTGCTGGATCTGGGCCTGGATCAGCAGGCCTTGCTTAATGAGCTGAGCAAGTTGGGACTGAACGATGAGTATCGTATCGAAATAAAAAAGGGCACGAAAAAGGGAATTACCGGACTGGATGTTAATATAACGGTTATAAGTCATGTACATTCAAAAGATCATCTGCATGCCGGCGAAACAGACAAACACGCCGATGAAGAATGCTGCCATGATCATTCCCATCACCAGGATAATGTTCATCATGAATTCCATCATCATGGTTCTTATCATCATTCCCATCATTCTTCCGGTCTGGAAAGAAATTTCGGCCAGATAAGAGAATTGGTAGAATCAAGCGGCTTGTCCCGCAATGTTAAGGACATTGCTTTGGAGATTTTTGAAAGGCTGGCCAGGGCTGAGGGCAAGATACATAATGTACCCTATGAAGAGGTTCATTTCCATGAAGTCGGTGCTGTGGATTCCATTATTGATATCGTGGGTACAGCTATATGCATTGATATGCTGAAACCCGACATTATAATGGCGTCACCGGTTCACCTGGGAGGGGGTTTTGTCAAATGCCAGCACGGCATATTTCCAGTTCCTGCTCCTGCTACCCTGGAACTTTTACAAGGCATTCCGGTTTACTCACGTGGCTTTATGGGCGAATTGGTCACTCCCACCGGAGCTGCCATCCTGTCCACACTGTGCAGTGATTTTGTGGACTTCCCATCCATGGTGGTTGAAAAGGTGGGATACGGCCTGGGCAAAAGAGATTATGAAATTCCCAACTGTTTAAGGGTATGCCTGGGTGAATCATCAAAAAAATAGCGTCCCCCGGGGAGGTTAAGGTGATCGAGACAAATATAGATGATATGGGCGGAGAGCTTTTCGGCTATATCATGGATCGGCTGATGGAGAACAATGCCCTTGATGTATGGTACACGCCCATCTATATGAAAAAAAATCGTCCGGGCGTTATGATCAGCGTGCTGTGCAAGCCGGAGGATGAGGCTGTTCTAAAAGATATTCTTATTGGCGAAACTACCACCCTGGGGGTCAGAAGTTACGCTGCGTACAGGAATGTGCTGGACAGGCACTGGGAAAGGGTTTATACAAAATATGGCTGCATACGGATGAAGGTGGCCCGCAATGAAAGGGTATGCAAGGCAGCGCCCGAGTATGAGGATTGCAGGAAGGCTGCCGAGAAGTACGGCGTTCCGATAAGGGAGGTGTACGATGCAGCCAGGCTGGCCTATGAAAAGATGGGATGCGGAGGAGAGTAGTCCGGCGCCACGTTTATTTTTTCTGGTCTTGAGTGTTAAAGACTTTGCTTTTCCATAAAGGATAATCTCCATCTGCCAGTCCAAACAGGCACAATAAAAAGGAGATAAAAAATAATAGACGAAACACTCCGAACATTTTAAACAATAAATTAAATAATGTTCAAATTTTTTGTTGACAAATCTTCCCGCCTCTGATAGGATAAAAGCATAAAATACGGGCTTTGCTCTATAGCCGTCTGGTGTTATGTGTATGAAGGAAGATATGAAGATGCGGGGAAGCTTAAGCTGTGGGAAATTCAAATATATTGATGCTTGCGGTATCGTTAAAATACCTATACGGGTGAAATCCGATTATTTAAAATAATCGGATTTCAGTTTTTTGATAAAGAATTAAGGCAGATGGAGGTGTGGAAATGCCGAAGGTTGGGATTGTAATGGGAAGCATATCCGACCTGGAGGTTGTAAAGAAAACCATACGGGTCCTGAAAGAGTTCGATATAGAGGTGGAGGTAAGGGTGCTGTCCGCCCATCGCACTCCCCATGAAGCGGCAGAGTATGCTCGGACCGCAGAGGAGAGAGGTTTAAAGGCAATTATAGCAGCAGCCGGCAAAGCTGCCCATCTGCCCGGGGTATTGGCGGCTTACACCGTTTTGCCGGTAATTGGTTTACCGGTAAAATCTTCCACTATGGATGGACTGGATTCTCTTCTTTCAATAGTCCAGATGCCGGCCGGCATACCTGTGGCAACAGTGGCCGTTAATGGAAGTGAAAATGCCGCCCTGTTAGCTGTACACATATTAGCCGTAGCTTATCCTCATCTGGCAGAACGGCTTAAAGAATACAGAAAAGCCATGGCACAGCGTGTGTATCAGCAGGACAGCAAGCTGCAGGAGGAAGTATCCGGGATATGAAAAAATTACTATTATTATATGAGGGAAAGGCAAAAAGGGTTTATTCAGTTGAAGATCCGGACCTTGTCATAGTGGAATACAAAGACGACGCAACCGCCTTTAACGGTTTAAAGAGGGGAACCATTGCTGACAAAGGTATTGTAAACAACAAGGTGTCCAACCATCTGTTTCAATTGTTGGAAAGGGCAGGAGTACCAACCCATTATGTAAGGCAACTGAACGAGCGGGAGACGCTGGTAAGGAAGGTTGAGATTGTACCCGTTGAGGTCATTGTCCGCAATATTGCCGCCGGGAGCCTGTCAAAACGCCTTGGAATACCCGAAGGCACAAAATTGAAAAGCACGGTGCTTGAGTATTGCTACAAAAATGACAGATTAGGAGATCCGATGGTAAACGAATATCATATATATGCCATGGAGCTGGCCACTCGCGATGAGCTGTCCAGAATCTCGGACATGTCTTTTAAAGTAAATCAAATACTGTCGGATTATCTGAAGGATGTAAATATTGAACTTATAGATTTTAAGCTGGAATTTGGGCGTTTTAAAGGGGAGATTATACTGGCCGATGAAATATCGCCGGACACCTGCCGTTTCTGGGATTCGGCAACTGGTGAGAAGCTGGACAAGGACAGGTTCAGAAGGGATCTGGGGTATGTAGAGGAAGCCTATCGTGAAGTACTTAAACGCTTAACGGGAGAGAATTAAGACAAAAAATGAGCAGAGGTTCGATAATATGAGCAAAACAGCTTTGATAGATTTGGATAAATTAAATGAGGAATGTGGTGTATTTGGAATATTTGCGAGGGATCAGCTGGATGTGGCCGAGATGACATACTACGGTCTTTATGCCCTTCAGCACAGGGGACAGGAGAGCGCCGGCATAGCCGTTGCTGACGGCAAAACGATAAGGTATTACAAGGCTAGAGGGCTGGTTCCTGAAATATTTGACCAAGATAAGCTGGAAGAATTGGAGGGCGGGAATATTGCTATAGGGCATGTCCGGTATCCCACCCACGGCGATACCAATATATTCAATGCCCAGCCCCTTGTTATAAGGTATAAGAAGGGTTATTTGGCTTTGGCCCACAACGGAAATCTGACAAATGCCGAGCGGCTTCGCTTGGAGCTGGAGGAGGATGGAGCAGTATTTCAAACCTCGGTGGACAGCGAGGTGATTGCCAATCTGATTGCGCGGCAGATCGATCAGGGCTTGGAGCAGGCAATAAAAAATACTATATCCAGACTGAAGGGAGCCTATGCCCTGCTTTTGATGACTGGGGATGCTCTCATTGCAGTACGGGATCCGTACGGGATGCGGCCTCTCGCATTGGGTAAAATCGATAACTCCTACGTTTTTGCCTCCGAATCATGCGCTTTTGATACGGTGGGCGCCGAGTTCATTAGGGATGTAAAACCGGGTGAAATTATAATAGTTACCAATGACGGGTTTGAGAGTATTCAGACCCCTGTTCCTTTAAAATCGGCTTTGTGCATATTTGAATTTGTATACTTTGCCAGGACCGATAGCGTCATAGACGGGGTAAGCGTATATGCTGCCAGAAAGGAGGCCGGTAAAATACTGGCATTGGAACAGCCGGTTGAGGCCGATCTGGTCATCGGAGTTCCGGATTCGGGAACCACTGCAGCTTTGGGATATGCGGAAGGTTCCGGTATTCCGTTTGGTGAAGGTTTGATCAAAAATCGATATGTGGGCAGGACTTTTATACGACCCAGCCAGTCAGTCCGGGAGCAGGGGGTTCGAATCAAACTTAACGCCCTGAAAAAGGTAGTCAGGGGTAAGCGGATTGTAATGATAGATGATTCAATTGTCAGGGGAACCACCAGCAAAAAGATTGTGGAGATGCTGCGGCTGGCGGGAGCAAGGGAAGTTCATATGCGGATCAGTTCGCCTCCGGTGCGCTTTCCATGCTATTTTGGCATTGATACGCCCAGCAAGGAGCAGCTGATCGGCGCTTCCTACAGCGTTGATGAGATATGCCGTATAATAGGGACCGATTCACTGGAGTATTTAAGCATGGAAGGCCTGCTAAAGACCGTGGAGGGAAGCGGCTGTGATTTTTGCCTGGGCTGTTTCAGTGGCCAATACCCCGTTGAGATAGAATGATGTACCTATGGGGCGGCGGATTTCCCATGGCGGAAAGGAGTGAAAGGATATGGGCTACACCTATAAGGAAGCCGGTGTGGACGTTGAGGCCGGATACAGGGCGGTCAGACTTATGAAGGAGTATGTAGAAAGAACATTCGACAAAAATGTGATTGGAGGAATTGGCAGATTCGGAGGCCTGTACTCCCTTGAACTGGAGGGAATAAGCCGACCGGTGCTGGTAGCCGGGACCGATGGAGTGGGTACAAAGCTCCAGCTGGCTTTTATAATGGATAAGCACGATACCGTGGGTCGGGATTGCGTGGCCATGTGCGTAAACGATGTGATATGCCAAGGAGCAAAACCCCTATTTTTTTTGGATTATATAGCAACCGGCAAGCTGGAACCTGAAAAGGTGGCAGCAGTGGTAAAGGGCGTAGCAGAAGGCTGTCTTGAGGCTGGCTGTGCTTTGATAGGGGGAGAGACTGCTGAAATGCCGGGATTCTATAAACAGAATGAATATGATATTGCCGGCTTTGCGGTAGGAATTGTGGATCGGCACAGGATAATAGACGGATCCAAAATAGCTGAAGGGGATGTTTTGGTAGGGCTGGCATCATCAGGTGTGCACAGCAACGGTTATTCTCTGGTCAGAAAATTGGTGCTTCAGGACAATGATCGCATAAATGAATGGAATGATTCCCTGGGATGTACCGTGGGAGAAGAGCTTCTTAAGCCGACGCGGATATACGTAAAAGGTGTTTTAAAGGCTATTGAAAGATATGACGTTAAGGGTATTGCCCATATAACAGGAGGAGGATTTATTGAAAATATACCCCGCATGCTGCCGGAAGGATTGACCGCTGAAATAAGAATGGGAAGCTGGCCGGTACTGCCCGTTTTTGAATTGATCAAGGAATGGGGAAATATCGAAGACAGGGAAATGTTCAATACCTTTAACATGGGTATAGGGATGGTACTGGCGTGTAGCCCCGAACATGCTGAGGGTATGGTGGAGCTGTTCTGCCGGGAGGGGTATCCGGCATATCTGATCGGAAGGGTAAAGCAGGGACCCCGGGGGGTGGTGTTTGTCTCGTGATGCGCATCGGAGTATTGATTTCGGGCAGCGGCACAAATTTGCAGGCCTTGATCGACAGCATCGAGTCGGGCGATATACCGGGTGAGATTGCGGTTGTCATTTCCAATCGTAGAACGGCTTATGGACTGGAGAGGGCCAGAATGCACGGAATACCGGCTAAATCCATATTGAGGAAGGATTACAACAGCGATCACGCCTTTAACATTGCCATATTGGAAACACTAAGACGTTACGATGTGGAGCTGGTGGTGCTGGCAGGCTATTTAAGCATATTGTCTCCCGATGTGGTTAAAGCCTATCCCAACCGTATCATAAACATTCATCCCTCCCTTATTCCCGCTTTCTGTGGAAAGGGATATTACGGTGAAAGGGTTCACAGGGCTGTGCTGGATTACGGTGTCAAGGTAACGGGTGCCACCGTGCATTTTGTGGATGAAGGAACCGATACGGGACCAATCATACTTCAGCAAGCAGTTATGGTCATGGATGATGATGATGTCCATTCACTAGCCCAAAGGGTCCTTGAGGTGGAACACCGCCTGCTGTGCAGGGCTGTAAAGCTGTTTATAGAAGGTAAGTTAACAGTGCAGGGAAGAAAGGTAATCATCAAAGAATAACAATTATGTCAGCCATGATATGCTTCTTGATATATAGATTACAGTATCCTGTATGGAAGAATGGGATAAATAAAAAATAAAGAGGAGTGGGACGACACATGAAGAGGCGGGCAATTATCAGCGTATCGGATAAGACCGGCATAGTTGAGTTTGCCGGGAAGCTAAATTGTATGGGTGTAGAGATCATATCAACCGGGGGAACGGCCAGGATTCTCAGAGAAGCCGGCATTCCCGTAACTGGTGTAAGCAGTATCACCGGTTTTCCCGAATGCCTTGATGGACGGGTAAAAACGCTGCACCCTGCCATTCATGCCGGTATACTGGCTGTCAGGGGTAACGCTGATCATATGAAGCAGCTGGGAGAATTGGGGATAAGGTCGATTGATTTTGTTGTAATAAATCTGTATCCGTTTAAACAGACGATTCTGAAAGAAGACGCAGAGCTCCGGGAAGCTATAGAGAACATCGATATAGGTGGTCCGACCTTGCTCAGAGCGGCTGCAAAGAATTATCAGGATGTTGTGGTTATCGTCGACCCGGCGGATTATGATTTGGTATTGAATGAGCTGGAAGCTAACCGGGAGGTTTCATACAGCACAAAATTCAGGCTTGCGACCAAGGTGTTTGAACACACCGCCCATTACGATGCTTTGATAGCCGAATATCTGAGAAAACAGAATGGCGGAGATCTGTTCCCCGACGTGATAACCCTTACCTATGAGAAGGTCCAGGATCTTCGATATGGAGAAAATCCCCATCAACGGGCTGTGTTTTACCGGGAAGTCATGCCCGTCCCGGGCAGCCTTGTTGGAGCTCGACAGCTTCATGGAAAGGAGCTCTCATTCAACAACATAAACGATACAAACGGAGCTTTGGATCTCCTGCGGGAGTTTGATGAGCCAACGGTGGTGGCGGTAAAGCATGCCAACCCGTGCGGTGTGGCCAGTGCTTCATCCATATATGACGCGTATATGAAGGCTTATGAGGCGGATCCGGTATCAATCTTCGGCGGGATTGTCGTGGCCAACCGTGAGATTGATGCCCCAACGGCGGAGGAGATAAACAAGATCTTCATTGAAATTGTGGTGGCTCCTTCCTATACGGAAGAGGCTTTGGATATACTGAAAAGAAAGAAAAACATTCGGATCCTGCTGCTTGAGGACATAGCTCCCAAACTGCCTGACGGTCTTCTGGATACCAAGAAGGTGCTGGGAGGACTGCTTGTGCAGGAGATCGACAGGCAGCTGATTCCCGATATGTCCCAGCTTAAAGTTGTTACTGAGAAAAAGCCGAATCAGAATGAAATGGAGGATCTGATATTTGCCTGGAAGGTGGTCAAGCATACCAAGTCCAATGGCATAGCCATTGCTAAGGATAAGCAGTCCCTGGGCATAGGGCCAGGGCAGGTAAACAGAATCTGGGCGGTCGAGCATGCTATACAAAGGAGCGGGGACAAGGTCAGGGGTGCGGTTCTGGCTTCCGATGCTTTCTTCCCCTTTTCCGACTGTGTTGAGGCAGCGGCAAAAGCCGGGATTTCGGCCATTATTCAGCCGGGGGGTTCAATCAGGGATCAGGAATCAATCGATGCCTGCAATAAGCACGGTATCTCCATGATATTCACCGGTATGCGTCACTTTAAACATTAATCAATGTTGAATTGTTTGGTATAAAGAGATATGCAGATATAGGCTGACAGGGAGGGAAAGCAATGAAGATACTGGTTGTTGGAGGGGGCGGGCGCGAACATGCACTTGTATGGAAGATCAGTCAGAGTCCCAGAGTGAAAAAGATATATTGTGCTCCGGGGAACGGCGGCATATCCGAATTGGCGGAGTGCGTCGATATTGCGGCTGCCGATGTAGACGGGATGGTAAGGTTTGCAAAGGAAAGTAACATTGACCTAACGGTGGTGGCACCGGAGGATCCCCTGGCCCTGGGTATGGTGGATGCGCTGGAGGATGCGGGGCTGAAGGCCTTTGGGCCAAAAAGGGATGCGGCTGTTATCGAGAGCAGCAAGGTGTTTGCCAAAAATCTCATGAAAAAATATGGGATCCCCACTGCGGAATACCGGATTTTTGATGATTATCTGAAAGCCCTTGGGTATGCGGAAGAAGCCTATTATCCCATCGTAATAAAAGCCGAGGGGCTGGCTCTGGGCAAGGGGGTCATTATAGCCAACGACATCAATGAAGCCAATAAGACCTTGAAATCCATGATGTTGGATAACGTTTTTGGCCAGGCCGGCCGGAGGGTGGTCATTGAGGAATATCTGACCGGTTCCGAGGTTACCGTGATGGTATTTACCGACGGAAAAAATTTTGTCCCAATGGTGAGTGCCCAGGATCACAAACGGGTATATGACGATGATAAAGGGCCAAATACCGGGGGAATGGGTGCATTTTCACCAAGCCGGATGTATACGCCGGCTATTGCAAGACAGGTGGAGGAGACAATAATAAAGCCGACGGTAAAAGCCATGGCCGATGAGGGACGGTCCTTCAAAGGCGTGCTTTATTTCGGACTGATGCTGACCGATCAAGGGCCAAAGGTGCTGGAATACAATGCCAGATTTGGGGATCCGGAAACCCAGGTGGTGCTGCCCCGTTTAAAGACTGATATTGTTGATGTATTCGAAGCTGTTGTGGAGGAAAGGCTGGAGCGGATGGACATCCGATGGGATGACGGAGCAGCTGTGTGTGTGATTCTGGCCTCGGGGGGCTATCCGGGAGCGTATAAAAGGGGGTATCCGATAACCGGCCTAGAGAGCCTTCTTGAGGATCCCCGGGTGACGGTGTTTCATTCGGGTACCCGTAAGGAAGGAAGGGAATACTATACAAACGGAGGCAGGGTTTTGGGAGTAACCGCTGTAGCCCCCGAATTGGGCTCGGCCATAGACAGGGTATATGAAAGCGTAAGGAAAATACATTTTCAGGATATGCATTACCGGAGGGATATAGGCAGGAAGTAATTCCTGCCTTGATTTTTGCAGTTTTAGATGCTTCCGGGCATCTGTGCATATCTTTCGTGTTATTATTGGTGTATAATTGATACAGGGGGTATTTTACAACTGCCGATGAATTATTCCTCTGATTGATTCTGAAAGGAATAGGAGGGTATCTGGATGATAAATGATATTGGCAAGTATCTAACAACGTATAAGCTGGGAAAGCCTGTTTTAGCAGGTACAGGAAAACCAGGAACTTTTGATAGCATGGCAGTAGACTGTCCATTTGTATTTTTTCATCAAAACCGGTTTTACATGTTATATGTAGGTTTTGATGGGATTGGCTACCAGACCGGACTGGCGGTAAGCGATGATTTGTTACACTGGCAGCGCAAAGGCATAATACTAAAAAGACAAGAGCATGTGGGCTGGGATCGTGTAGGTGCTGCAGGTACATGGATCCTTAAAAATACGAATAATTTATTTGAATTGCCAACTTTGAGGAAAGTAGATGGGAAATACTGGATGGTGTATCATTCATATCCGGAAGCGGGATACGAAAATGGAGCAGCTCAGATGGGCTTAGCCTGGACTGATGATGAAAATTTGATGGAATGGCAAAGATTGCCTGAGCCCATTTTTTCCTGGAAGGACGGCGATGACTGGGATAGGGGCGGTTTATATAAAGCCTGCTTTATAGAACATGAAGGTATTTATTATATGTTTTATAATGCCAAAAATGATACTTATGGACCATGGGTGGAACAAACCGGGATCGCGATATCGAAGGATATGATTCATTGGGAGCGATATAAGGGCAATCCTGTGTTGAGAGTCAGGGAAGGTACATGGGAAAGCAAATTCTGTTCCGATCCATGCGTTTATAGGGATGGCGACCTATGGGTAATGTTTTATTTTGGATTTGACGGCAAACATGCCCAGGATGGAATTGCCTTCTCTAAAGATTTATTCCATTGGGAGAAAAATCCTGAGCCAATTCTGCGATACGGAAAACCCGGTGAATTGGATGAAATACATGCCCATAAGCCGTCTGTGATCTATCACGATGGTGTTTTGTATCATTTTTACTGTGCCTGCAGAAAATATCGTGAGGGAGATCCGGCCGAGAATTTGGGAGATGAGTTTCGCTGTATTACAGTAGCTACTTCGGAAAAAGTATCTTATTGATTATTATTCAACTTTTTCTAAAAAGCAAATACTTATATAAAGTTCTACATATACGGAGGCCTTGGCCATGAAACAGGGATATGTACAGGTATATACAGGAGACGGCAAGGGTAAAACCACCGCTGCCTTGGGATTGGGCCTTAGGGCGGTGGGGAGAGGTTTAAAGGTATTGATGATCCAGTTTTTGAAAGGAACCGAGACCGGTGAGCTGGAAGCGGTTAAGAAGCTGGCCCCTGACTTTCATATTATCCGGTTTGCTGAGACCGAGAAGTTCTTTTGGGAATTGAACGATGAGGAAAAGACACGGCTTAGGGACAAAACCCAGCAGGAGATGAAAAGGCTGGAGGAATTTTTGAAGGATAATTCTTATCATATACTAATCCTGGATGAAATCATGGCAGCCATTCACGGAGGCCTGGTGAGCGTTGAACAGGTATGCAGAATAATCGATCGAAAGCCAAAAGGCATGGAATTGATATTGACAGGACGCAGGGTACCTGACAAGATCGCCGACAGGGCTGATTTGATCACTGAGATGAGGCCGATCAGGCATTATATGGACAAAGGTGTTCCGGCAAGGCCGGGAATTGAATATTAGGTGAGGACAAGTTGAATTGCTTGAATTCAATTATGGGAAAAAGGGGAGATATGCGTGAACCGGATATTGATCTGCAACGGAAGGATTGTTACGCCTTACCGTATAATTGACAAAGGCAGTGTTTTGGTGGAGGACGGCAGGATTATACATGTTGGTGCCGGCAGGGTTGATGTTGCGGAATGTATGGAGATAGATGCAAAGGGATGTTACGTATCTCCGGGCTTTATCGATATTCACACCCACGGAGGCGGGGGCTATGATTTTATGGATGGAACCGTGGATGCGTATATAAAGGCGGCACAGGAACACGCACGGCATGGCACCACCGCCATAGTTCCCACAACGGTAACCAGCAGCCTGGAGGTGTTGAAGGAGACCTTTGCTGTATACCGACAGGCAAAGAGTGTTAATAAGAAAGGAGCCGTCTTTTTAGGCCTGCATTTGGAAGGCCCCTATATAAGTATGGAGCAGAGGGGTGCCTTGGATCCTCGCTATATTCGCAATCCAAACCGGGATGAGTATCGGGAGATTTTAAGCTGGTCGGATGATGTGGCGCGCTGGACCGCGGCTCCGGAACTGGAAGGGGCGCTGGAATTCGGCAGGTTTTTAAAAGAAAGGGGTATTCTGCCTTCCATAGGCCATACCGACGCAACCTACGAAGATACCATCCTGGCTTTTGAAAACGGGTATACTCATGTGACCCATCTGTATTCCGCCATGTCGGGAGTAAGGCGAATCAATGCATACCGCTATGCCGGTGTAATTGAGAGTGCCTTTCTGATTAACGGGATGACCGTTGAGATCATTGCCGATGGCGCCCATCTGCCTGCCAGCCTGCTTAAGCTCATATATAAGATAAAGGGACCGGAGAATATTGCCCTTGTAACTGATTCAATGAGGGCTGCCGGCATGCCCGAGGGTGAGTATTTGCTGGGCGGCGTTAAAGAAGGGCAAAGGGTAATAGTGGAGGATGGGGTGGCCAAGCTGCCGGATCGCACCGCCTTTGCAGGGAGCGTTGCCACGGCCGATCGGCTGATCAGAACGATGATGAATTTGGCGCAGGTACCTTTGATGGAAGCCGTTCAAATGATGACTATAACACCTGCCAGAATCATGAAAGTGGATCACAGAAAAGGCAGCATAGCTGCCGGTAAGGATGCGGATCTGGTTATATTCGATGATGATATAAACATTCATGCTACAATGGTGGAGGGGGAGATGGTGTACAGGGCGCAAAGCTAACCATCAGCATACCTGTGCTCGCGTTTTAGGAAACGGCTTCTTCCCCTTTTGATTTATTCTGTTGTTCTAATTCCTGCCATTTAATATCGGCAATGGTTTTCCAATTGCTGGCTATTTCTTCGATTCTATCCTTTGTGTTACCGTGCAGTATTGCTTCGGCACCCTGGTGGGTTCCGGCAGCTCCCGATTCCGCTATTATATTTCTCAGTGCTTGAGGCACGTCGATGAGGGGGCACGGCCTTAAAAGGTTGTGGCTGAAAGGCTGTCTTTTCTGATATGCGGCAAACAGGGGAGAACTCAAAATCTGTTTCAATGACTTGCCTTTTATGTTGTCAGCCGCAAAGTGGACGAAGGCACAGGGCTCAACGTCTCCGGCAGCATTTATATGGAAATAATATTTTCCCCCTGCGATGCATCCCTGGGTCATCTGTCCGTCATTCCAGAAATCGATTATTTGTATTGGTTTGTTGGTCCGAATATAGCGCACTCTGTCGATAAGCCAGGCCCTTTGTTCGGGCTTTAGGACAAGGGAAAAATCCGGCTTGCGTCCTATGGGCATATAATGGAAGGACCAGCCGTATAGAGCGCCCTTATCTATCATGGTGTCTATGAATTCATCTGAAAATACCTCACGGTAATTCTGGCTGGTTACGGTAAGGCTGATGCCAAATATGACGCCATGTTTCTTGAGATGGTCCATGGCTGTCAGTATTCTGTCATAAACTCCGATACCCCGCCTGCCGTCCGTGAATTCCCGCCCTCCCTCCAGGCTGATGGCAGGGGTTATATTGCCTAACTGCTGCATCTTTTCGGCGGTGATGTAATCAATTAATGTGCCGTTGGTATATATCATGAAAGCCGCATCATCATGTTTTTTGCACAGTTGGAGAAGGTGAGGCCACATAAGGGGTTCTCCGCCTGACATTACGAAAAAATAGATGCCCAGCTCTTTGGCTTCGGTTATTATTCTGTCGACTTCTTCAAAGCTTAAGCTTTGGTGGCTTACATAGGCACCGGCCCAGCAGCCTTTGCATTTGAGGTTGCAGCTGCTTGTAGGATCAATCAGGATGGTATAGGGT
This sequence comes from Clostridiales bacterium DTU074, assembly GCA_001513075.1. Taxonomy (GTDB): domain Bacteria; phylum Bacillota; class Clostridia; order Caldicoprobacterales; family Caldicoprobacteraceae; genus DTU074. The sequence goes on from LFSE01000004.1 coordinate 39,411, forward strand.
ATGCTGTATCCAAATTCCTGTGAAAGCTTGACGTGTTTGGGTATACCCATCAGGCTTGCGTGTATAAAAAGATTTACCAGAAAGCGTTGCTGTACGCTTTCATTTATCTCTGTCAGGATGCGGTTGAAATAAATTTTCATAACCGGGCTGGTTTCGAACAGCAGCTTTAACTGCTGTATCAGCTGACGGTGACGGGGCGCTATCGGCGCCCTGGACAAAAGATCAAGGGCTCGCGGGACGTTGGATAGGGGGTCCTGCTTTAAATAATTGAGCAGTTGACTGAAGATTTTTTCACCAAGGTATTGTTTGGCAATTCTGAAACTGGATAACATAAGAAGCCTGCTCCTTCCATAATATTGGTATTACTTAATATGATTGCCAAAAAACTGAAAATTATTTCGGAAGGAGCAAGCTTCTTAAATCTTACAGTTCAAAGGAATATTACAGTTCAAAGGCCATCATAAGGGCTTCCAGGGCTTTCTTTTCCTCCTGATGATCAATGATAAATGAAACTTTGGTTTCGGACGTGGTTATTGCCTTGATGTTGATGTTTTGCTCGGCCATAACGGTAAATATCCTGGCCGCTATGCCCGGCTGATATTCCATTCCCGTACCTTCAACCGACAATTTAACTATTTGGCCGTTCGTGCTCATGCTTATGGTGGGGAAAGATGTCTGGAGCTCGTTTATCACCGTTAATGCCCTTTGGAGATCCTTCCGGGGCAGAGAAAAGGAAATATTCACCATTTTATCTGCAGGTGCGGTCTGGCTTATCATATCCACGTTTATATTTTCCTTTGCCAGCGCCTGGAATACCCGGGCCACCGCATTGCTGTCATGGGGTATGTTATTGACGGTGACCAGCGCGTCCTTATTGCTGGAGCTGATATTGGTGACGGCTGACTGCTGGGTCAACATATCCTTCATGCCGTACAGCCCCGGCGGTTTGGTGACGATGTATTTGCAAGCCCTTAGAGCACCTAAAGCGAATATCTGCCTGGAGAAGGCCGTATGAGTTATCTTAAGGACCTCATCATCACCGGCGAATAGTATCGTATGTTCACCCGGCATAGTACCGCCCCGGATGGCATGTATACCTATCTCCGATTTAGAGCGTTTATCATGTTTTGAATGCCTGCCGTAGACGTAGTTTTTCGAATAAAGCAGCGTCTCGTTAATTGCATCTGCAAGGGCATAGGCGGTGCCGCTTGGCGAATCCAGCTTTTGATTGTGGTGCTGTTCAATGATCTCTATGTCAAATAAATTGCCCAGAGCCGATGCGGCATTTCTTGCCAGCTCCAGCATTACGTTAACTCCCAGGGACATATTGGCCGATTGAAAAACAGAAATGCTGTGAGAAGCCTTTGCTATTAAGTCCAAATCGTCCTTGGAAAAACCGGTAGTAGCAATGACAAGCGGAATATTTCTGTTTACTGCATAATCCAGCATATTGGGAAGGGCAGCAGGTACTGAGAAATCCACAATGACATCCGCATCTTCACTGCATTCTTCAAGGGAGCCGTATGTAGGAAAGGGATTGCTTTTTTTGTCGGAGAATTTGTCGATACCTGCAACCACATGTATGGTTGGGTCTGAAGCAGCCGCTGCCGCAACTGCCTGACCCATTCTTCCATTGCAACCGTGTATTATAATTCTTATCATCAGCTGTTTTTCACTCCGTTTCCTGCTTACTTATTTTGCTCCTGTATTTCAAGGCCGTACTCAATCATCCGCTGTTTCAACACTTCCAAATTGGATTCTGACATATCGGTTAAGGGCATGCGAAGCTTGCCCACATTCATTCCCATCAGGTTCATGGCGGTTTTGACGGGGATTGGGTTAACCTCCAAAAACAGCGCTTCAATCAGAGGAAAGAGCTTAAACTGGAGTTTCCGGCTTCCTTCGATATCGCCGTTTAAGAACTTGGCTACCATGTCGTGGGTATCCCGGGGGGCGATGTTGGCTACCACCGAGATAACCCCCTTGCCGCCTACCGATAACAGGGGTACTACCATGTCGTCATTTCCCGAGTAGATATCAAGAGCCCCCTCGCACAAGCGGGCCATGTTAACCACCTGGGCTATATCCCCGCTGGCCTCCTTTATGCCTACGATGTTGTCGATCTTTGATAGTTCCTTTAAGGTGGCCGGGGTTACGTTCAAACCGGTTCTGGAAGGAACGTTGTAAATTATAATGGGAATATGGACCGCATCAGCTATGGCCGCATAGTGCTTAATCAAGCCCTTTTGTGTAGTTTTATTATAATAGGGGGTGACAATGAGCAGGGCATCGGCTCCCAACCTTTCGGCTTCCTTTGAATCTTCAATGACGGCAGCAGTGTTATATCCCCCCGTTCCGGCTATGACCGGCACCCTTTTTGCAGCCTTTTCAACGGTGAAGCCTATGACCGAATATCTCTCCTCCTTGGTCATTGTGGGAGGTTCTCCGGTTGTACCGCAGGCAAGCAATGCGTCAGTGCCTTCCTGGATCTGGAACTGGATAAGCCTGGCCAGGGATTCAAAATTTATGCCATCTTCGGTAAAAGGAGTAACCATGGCAACACAGGAACCCGTAAAGACACTCATCTTTTTTATCACTCCTTAAGAAAATTTAGACAGATTAACGGTTAAGCCGGCCGTTCTCCCAGTATTCGATCAGCTTTTGTGCTATTTGAACGGTATTTGTAGCGGCGCCCTTGCGTATATTATCTGCCACTACCCACAGGTTTACACCGCTGGCAACACTGTCATCCCTTCGGATACGACCAACAAATACCTCATCCCTGTTTTCGGCATATATCGGCATAGGGTATTCGTTGTTCTTAGGATTATCCACCACAATTATACCGGGGGAATTTGCCAGCACTTCCCTGAGTTCATTTAAGTCAAAGCCCCTTTCAAACTCTACATTGATGGATTCAGAATGGCCGTGGAAAACCGGGACACGTACCGTGGTTGCGGTGATCTTAAGGCTGTGGTCGCCCAATATCTTCTGCGTTTCCTGAATCATCTTCATTTCCTCTTTGGTGTATCCGTTGTCAAGGAAATCATCTATATGAGGGATACAGTTGGCGAAAATGGGATGGGGGAATTTTAGCAGGGTCGTTTTCCCCTGTATTCCATTTTGAAGATCCAGATAGCCATTTAAACCTGCCCCTGATACGGCCTGATATGTGGAGTATACAATTCGCTTTATTTTATAGCGCCGGTGCAACGGATTCAATACCACAACCGCCTGAATGGTGGAACAGTTGGGATTCGCAATTATTCCCTTGTGTTTCAGAATTTCATCGGGATTGACCTCCGGAACCACCAGAGGTACCTCATCGTCCATCCTCCAGGCGCTGCTATTATCTATAACGACGATACCTTTCGAAGCCGCTATCGGAGCGTACTTTCTGCTGACGCTTGCGCCGGCCGAGAACAGGGCGATGTCGATTTCTTTATCATCAAAGCAGGTCTCGGTAAGCTCAAGTATGGTATATTCCTTTCCCATAAATTCCAAAGTTTTCCCGGCAGAACGGGCCGATGCGAACAGATAACAATTTGACAAAGGCAGCTGTCTTTCCTCCAAAACCTCCAAAAATTTACGGCCTACCATTCCGGTTGCTCCAACAATGGCTATATTGTACTTTTTCATGGCGTTTCCTCCCACATAATATTATGAATTATCATAATCCGATCAAGGTCAAACCGGCCCAATACCATCATATGCGGATATTCAGCGGTTGTGACTTTATCGGTTAACACAAATAAAGCAGCTGATGGAAACCAGCCGCTTTCGTACCACAAATAAGGAATACCATTGCAGTCAAAGAGAGAACTGCATGTTGCCTGCGATGCGAAAGCAGTTAGCGCTCCACCATTCATGAATGGTGACAGTCCCAGGGCTGTTAACCCTGAGCCCAGGACATGGACGACGGGACATCTCATATCCTTCGGCACCTTTTCCTTTCAGCGGCTTTCATCAAATCCCGTTTTCTCCAGCGTCTTACTCATAAAAGGTGCACCTCTAAACTGCTCTATGCTATTTATTTTTTTAATAATAACATTGATTATTTTAAATGTCAAACATTTTTGACAGCCTCTTTTTGCTGTCGCTAAATGTATATCACGACAAAACTGAGATAGGTATAAAAATACATTTATGAAACCAAAAAATAGAAGAAAAGAGTATCCTTCTGTGATATCATAGTAATAAGCAAGCAAAAACAACGGAAAGGGGTTATTTTTGTGGATTTACAGGAATTGAAAAAAAGACTTCTTGATTGCATTGATAAAAGAAGCGATGAAATAGCTGAACTGGGCAGACGAATATATGATAATCCTGAGACAGGCTATAAAGAATTTAAAACTGCAAATATGGTTGCTGATAAATTTCGCCAGCTTGGTGTGAATTTTGCTCAGCTGGAAGATATACCGGGATTAAAAATGACAATAGACACCGGCAGAGAAGGCCCCGGTCTGGCCGTATTGGGGGAACTTGATGCCATTGTATGCCGGGAGCATCCCCATAGCGACAGGAAAACCGGTGCAGTGCATGCTTGCGGTCACAATGCACAGATAGCGGCAATGATCGGTACCGCAATGGCCATACTTGATTCTGAGGCAGCGGACAAATTATCCGGGAAAATTCATTTTATAGCCGTTCCCGCCGAAGAATATATAGAGATTGCATATAGAATGGAATTAAGGAAGAATAAAATAATTAAGTATCTGGGAGGGAAGCCCGAACTGCTTTACAGGGGTTGGTTTGATGATGTGGATTTATGTATAAAGATACATTCGGGCGGGAAGAAGAAAATGTCACCGGGATATAAGACCCAGAACGGCTGTATTGTAAAGAGAATACGGTACATAGGAAGAGCTGCCCATGCAGGAGGAAGCCCGCATAGCGGGATAAACGCTTTATATGCTGCCAATATAGGGCTTATGGCAATTAATTCTATCAGAGAAACCTTCAAAGAGTCGGACTATATTAGGGTTCATCCGATAATTACAAAGGGTGGCGATGTGGTAAATGTCATCCCCAGCGATGTGCGGATAGAGACCTATATAAGGGGGAAAACCATCCAAGCCATTGAAGAGGCCAATCGCAAGGTCGACAGGGCGCTGGTAGGAGGAGCAATTGCCTTGGGCGCACAGGTGGAGATAGAAGATATACCGGGATATTTTCCCTGCTACAATGATACAAATTTGCAGAGACTTGCGAGAAAGGTAATGGTTGAATTGTCAAATGAGGATGAAGTAGAAAAAATTGGTGAATATCATGGGACCGGCTCAACGGATATGGGTGACTTATCAACGCTGATGCCGGTTCTTGAAGCCATGGTCGGCGGTGTGAAAGGCGGGCACTCCCAGGATTATGAGATAACCGATCCGCATAATCTGTATATAATGGGGACAAAGTTATTGGCCTGTTTAACAGCCGAGCTGCTATATGATGATGCAGCAAAGGCAAAGGAAATTGTCAGAAATTATGTGCCATTATTTAAATCGAAGGAAGAATATTTTAAATATGTGGATGGACTGTTCCGAAAGAGAATTTACAATGAAGGGGATATCTTTAAATGATTGGATGATGCTTCCGTTACAGGATGCAGCGGACGATTTTATAGGGAAAAACATGCCAAAGAAAACTTGACACATACAGGTAAAGCACTTTCTTGATTTTAACGGATACATATGCTAGGATTAAATTAGAAAATGTCCATAAATATTTGACATTATGTGCTTTGGTTCGTCATTTAGGGTAGGTCACAGTTATTTGAAGCATATTATGGAAGCGCCTTGCGAAAAGGTTTAGAGGCTGTTAACGAACCGATAATTATACTGCAAAAGGAGGAAGTATAATGGAAAATTTTGTATTCCATAGTCCCACAAAAATTATATTCGGAAAAGATACCGAATACCAGGTAGGCAGCGAAACCCGAAATTACAGTAAAAAAATTCTTTTCCACTACGGCGGTGGCAGCATAAAGCGCATAGGACTTTATGACAAGGTGGTCAGGTCTCTTAATGAGGCCGGCGTGGAATTTATAGAGCTTCCCGGAGCCCAGCCCAATCCCCGTCTAAGCCTGGTTAAAGAAGGGATTGATATCTGCAGGAAAAACAATATTGATTTCATTTTAGCGGTAGGTGGCGGAAGCGCCATTGACTCAGCCAAAGCAATTGCTGTGGGCGTGCCCTATGAAGGCGATGTCTGGGATTTCTATAGTGGGAAGGTCATCCCGGAAAAAGCTCTTCCGGTGGGCGTTGTTCTTACCATACCCGCTGCCGGCAGTGAAGCCAGCAAGAGTTCGGTTATAACCAACGAGGATGGCTGGTATAAAAGAGGGCTGAATGTTGATATTATCCGTCCTAGGTTTGCAATAATGAATCCCGAGATTACATATACGCTTCCTCCGTATCAAACCGCATGTGGAGCGGCCGACATCATGGCCCATGTAATGGAGCGTTATTTTACCCATCAAAAGGATGTCGATTTCACTGACAGATTGTGCGAAGCCACGTTAAGGACAATTATAAAAAATGTCCCGATAGCGCTTAAGGAGCCGGAGAATTATGAAGCAAGGGCCGAGATCATGTGGGCAAGCACCATTGCACACAACGATCTGCTAAGCACCGGCAGGATTGGGGATTGGGCGTCCCATGCCATTGAGCATGAATTGAGCGGCATCTATGATGTGGCTCATGGTGCAGGCTTGGCAGTGGTATTCCCTGCCTGGATGAAATATGTATATAAACACAATATTGACAGATTTGTACAGTTTGCAGCAAGGGTATGGGATGTGGAGATCGATTTTGCATGTCCCGAAAGAACGGCCCTTGAAGGTATAAACCGGCTTAGCCAGTTCTTTGTAAGCATTGGTTTGCCCGTTACGCTGGAAGGATTGGAAATCCCTGAAGACAGGCTTGAGGAAATGGCCGATAAGTGTACCAATTACGGCAGCAAGCAAATTGGAAGTTTCGTTAAGCTGGGGCGTGAAGATGTGCTCAATATACTCAAGCTTGCAGCGAAATAATTTTATACATGGTTGATGAAATGAGTCAGGGGCAACATTTTACAAAAATGTTGCCCCTAAATATATGGCAGACATATAAGCTGTAAATGAGCGGAGGAGTGGTTATGAGATTGGAGGATGAAATTCTGGCCCTAAGGGAGCAATTGATACACCACAGAAGATATCTGCACAAGTATCCGGAAACGGATTTTGATGTTGAAGGAACCAGGAACTATATCGTGAATCAGTTAAGGGAATTCGGTTTTGAAGAAATCAGCATATTGGCGCAAAACGGTGTCAAGGCGGTTATGAGGAGCGGCAAAGCCGGTAAAACCCTTGCCTTCAGAGCCGACATGGATGCTTTGCCCATTCAAGAAGAAACGGGGGTCGAGTACGCATCTTTGAATAACGGGTTTATGCATTCATGCGGGCATGACGGTCATATGGCTGTTCTGCTGGGGCTCGCCGAATGGTTGGCAAAAAAGCGGGACTTCATTAAGGGGAATGTGGTTTTAATATTTCAACCTGCTGAAGAAACCGTTGGTGGAGCTCTTCCGATGATAAAGGAGGGTGTATTGGAGGATCCGAAGGTTGACGCCATATTCGGTTTGCATCTTTTGCCCGATATTCCCCAGGGAAAGGTGGTAATTAAACCGGGAGTGGTAATGGCTCAGACATGCGAGTTCGACATCGAGATCACAGGCCGGTCGGCCCACGGGGCAACCCCCCATAAGGGCATAGACGCTCTTATGGCTTCATGCCATTTCGTAAACCTGCTCCAAGGCGTTTTAACCCGTTGTCTTCCTCCCGGCGAGAAAGCCGTAGTAACCATCGGAAGGATGGAAGCCGGAGATAAAAGAAATATAATAGCTGGGAAGGCAAAGCTGGAGGGGACCATCCGCACCTATGATGATAAGGTTTACGAAAGGATCAAAGCAAATATTAAAAAGCTGCTGCAGGGGCTGGAACTGAGCCATGGTATCCAAGGCCAATACCGGGAAGTGGTGTATTATCCTGTCGTAAACAACGATGTTCGGCTGACCGGCCGGGTAACAGCCTTGATGGAGCCGGATATATTTGCTGACATTGACCCCCTTATGATAGCCGAAGATTTCTCATATTATCAGCAAAGGGTACCGGGGACGTTTATGTTTCTTGGCTGCAGAAATATGGAGAAAGGCTTTACCTATCCTCTTCACAGCAGCAGATTCAATTTTGATGAAGAGGTACTTCTCCTTGGTCTCCAGATATATGCAGATATAATAAAAGCCCATGGTTGAGCCGGGCTTTTGCACAACATTATAGAAATTACCTTGCGGGGAGATATAAAGACCGTTGACCGAGCGGAGCACATCAGGAAACAATGTTCGGGCCAAGCGAGTTTTGTTTAAAATTTATTGAACAAATACCGATTTCTTGTTACAATGGAATACGAGAAAATAGTTTATCGAAAGGACTGTTGGTATGTTTGGCGGTTTATTCAACCGAATGTATTATGGAAATCCAAATAAACCGGATTTAAAATATGAAGATCTCAAGAAAAAGCGGTTTAAACTGTTTTTTACCGTCCTTCAGGTCAGATTTTGGAAGCTGATACAGCTGAATCTCATGTATTCAGTATTTTGGCTTCCCGCTTTCATATGGGTATATATTCAATCCCTGGTAACGGCCGAGACGGGGGAGCCTATAACTCTGGTATTCTTTTTGGTATTGCTTCCATGCCTGCTTTTTGCCGGCCCTGCCACTGCCGGAGTAACCTATGTGATTCGCAACTGGGCAAGGGATGAACACGCATGGGTGTTCAGCGATTTTAAGGATGCCTGGAAGATGAACTGGAAGGAAAGCCTATTGATTATGTTGATCAACGGCCTGGTACTGATGCTATTCTATGTGGCTGTTACCTTCTATCGGGCCATGGCAATGAACAGTATATTCTATTTTGTCCTGTATTATTTCATGCTGCTCATAGGGCTTGTATATGCGATGATGAACATATACATCTTCCCATTGCTTGTAACCTATAAATTGACAATAAGGCAGATTTACCGGAACGCATTAATCTTTACTTTGGCCAAATTGCCCCATACTTTTGCCATATTCGTGCTCATGGTGGCATTGTTTATAGCAAGTGCCTGGTATATTCTTCCCGTATTTGTGGTGGGCCTGACTTTTCCGATGCTTATAGGCGTTTCGCTTGCCAACTGGGTATTTGACAAGTACATGAATCCTAAGCTGGATGGAGTGGAAGGAGAAGGCAAGGAGAGTTGAGCTAAGAGTATTCGCAGCTGTCGTTTTATATTATCCCGGTATGGGAGAATATGTATTAAAAGGAGAAGATGGAGATATATAACAATTTTGCTTACATCTATGATGCCCTTATGGAGGATGTTGATTATCCCGGCTGGGTGGACTATATTGAACGGATATTGAAGAGATATGGGGTAAAGCCTGCACGAATTGTTGATCTGGCCTGTGGTACCGGAAACATAACCATACTGCTGAAGGAAAGGGGATACCACGTAATAGGAGTTGACCAATCCGAGGATATGCTGTCGGTTGCCAAAGAAAAGGCTGCCAAAAAGGGCATGGATATCCCCTTCATATATCAGGATATGAGGTTTTTGGAACTTCATGGTCCGGTTGATGCTATTACCTGTATATGCGATGGTATAAACTATATTTTGTCCTTTAGAGACCTGAATATGGTCTTCCGGGGTGTGTACCGTTATCTGAATCCGAACGGGGTATTCATATTTGATATAAGCTCCTACTATAAGCTTTCGTCAATTCTCGGGAATAATATCATGGTGGAAACGGACGAGAGAATAAGTTATATATGGCTGAATTATTTTGACAGGCGGACCAGCATATGTGAGATGAGTCTGTCATTTTTCATTAAGGAAGGAAATTATTACAGGAGATTTGATGAAATCCATTACCAGCGGGCCTATAGAATGGAAGAGATTGTACAGCGATTGAAGAAAAACGGCTTTAAGGATATTGGCGTATATCAGCCTTTTACATTTGAAACACCGAAAAAGAAGGCTGAACGCATTTTTTTTGCAGCCCGGAAGGTTTGAATAGCGGAATATTTGTTTAGATAAAACTAAGCGATCAAAAAACGGGAGTGAATACTGGATGAAGGACTATGTAGTGAGGGTTACAGCTGGAGATGGTGCTATCCGGGCTTTTGCAGCCAGGGTTACTAACCTTGTAAATGAAGCTCAAAAGCTGCATGGTCTGCACCCTGTAGCGGCTGCCGCCCTGGGGCGTTCTATGGCTGCTGCAGCAATGATGGCAGTTGACATGAAGGGAGAGAAGGATGTTCTTTCACTGATAGTTAAGGGCGATGGACCATTGGGCAGTGTTATAGTGGTGGCCAATCCCAATGGTGATATTAAGGGTTACGTTGGGAAGCCGGCGCTGGATTTGCCCCTCAACGAGTTTAATAAGCTTGACGTATCAGCTGCCGTTGGCAGGAATGGAAAGATCACAGTTATAAAGGATCTGGGGCTTAAGGACCCATATGTTGGGCAGACTAAACTGGTATCCGGGGAAATTGCTGAAGATGTGGCGTATTATTTAACGGTGTCGGAACAGCAGCCCTCAGCGGTGGCTTTGGGTGTGCTGGTCAACCCTGATTATTCGATAGAAGCCGCAGGCGGCTATATAATCCAGGCTATGCCGGATGCACCCGATAATATAATTGATGAGATAGAGAACAAGATCAGCAAGATGGAGCCGATTTCAAAGCTGTTTGAAAGGGGAAAGAAGCCTGAAGAGGTGCTCTACGATATTCTTGGCAACCTGGGCATGAAAGAAAACGCCCGGGTGGGTATAAGATTCAAATGCGATTGCAACAGGGAACGCCTGCGAAGGGTTTTGCTGGGGATGCAGGATGATGAGCTTATCGATATTATCAAAACCGACGGAAAAGCCGAGTTGGTATGCCATTACTGCAATAAAAGGTATTTATTCGGGCTTGATGAGCTGAAACAGCTGTTGGAGGAAAAGAAAAGAATAGAAGAAAATTATTCGGCTGATGCTGATTGAATCTTACTGTAAAAAAATAGCTGCTTTTATAGAGGTTTTTTTGAATATGTGCTATAATGAAAACCATAAAAATAGTATAGTTAGGAGAGGAATATGGCCAAAGAGGTGTGTGTAAAGTCCAAAAACAAGGTTGTTCCCTTTGATCAAAACGGTCAGTTTTATTATAAAAAAGCAAGGAAGTACATGGAGAGCAACAATTATATAAATGCCCTCAGCTTTTATCGCAAGGCTGTGGAAAAAGATCCCGAGAATCTGGAATACAGATTGGATTTGGCTGAAGTTTTTACCGAAATGGGCTACTATGAGGAATCCAATCTGATACTTTTTTCGGTGTTGCAAAAGGATGAAAGCAGGGCTGATTGCTATTTCTGTTTGGGATGCAATTTTCTGGGGCTGCAGGAATATGAAAAGGCCCACGAATGCTTTGAAAGATATATTCACATGGAGCCGGACGGTATATACTCGGATGAGGTCCGGGAATTGCTGGACATTCTTGAGAGTCACGAGTTTTACATTGACGGGGGAACGGATGTTTTAAATCCGGCGAAGGAGAAACTCTACAGGATGGCAAACAAGGGAAAGGATTTTTTGGATGCGGGGGACTACAAAAATGCCATCCAGTGTCTGGAAACTGTTGTGATGAAAGATCCGTCCCTGATATTTGCAAAGAATAATCTTGCTTTGGCCTACTTCTGTGTTGGGAATCTGGACAAAGCCATCGACACATGCAATGAGGTATTAAAGACTTACCCCCAGAACATCCATGCCAACTGTAATATAGCTATATTTTTGCATGAAAAGGGATGTATCGAGGAGAGTGAAAGGCATATTGAAACCGTCATTGGAATGCAGTTGAACGATCCGGAAGAAATTCATAAGATTGCGGTTACCCTCTGCGAATTAAAAAAGCACAGGGAAGCCAACAACCTTCTCAGGCGGCTGCTTTTGTTTAAACCTTATGACGTTAAAATACTGCACTATATTGCGGTCTCATATTTCAACATCCAGAAGTTCAATGAAGCGCTCAGGTACTGGAATAAGATTGACAAGATAGTGCCCAACAATACCATAAGCAGCTTTTATAAAAGGTTAACCCGGGCAATTATGATGAAGGAAAGGGAATTTAGCGAGATTCCCTATCATTTCCAGGTGCCTTATGAGGAGGGTATCTACCGCATCAAGAAGATAAATGATCTGCTCAAGCTCCCCGAAAAGGCTTTAAAGGAGAGATGGGAGACGGGGGATGAACTTATGGCCTTGCTGGGATGGGGGCTTGGTTTGAATGATATTTCTGTAAAAAAAGCCATCCTCAACGTTATTGCTTCCTTTGGGGACCATAAAGCTGAAAACTTTTTAAGAGAGTTTCTGCTTAAGAAAAGCGTGGAGGATGAATTAAAAAAGGAAGCCCTGGCCCTGCTTAAGCAAATGAATGCGGCTGAGCCGTACATTGCATATATGAATAACAATATAGTAGAGATTAGGGTGGATATTTTGGAAAGAATATCGGCCGGCGAGCTTCCACGGATATTTTACAGTGTAGTTGAGGTAGCAACCCAAAAGATGAAAAACCGGTATAAAGAGGGATATGAGCTGACCATTCGGGAAATATGGGAGAAGTTTGTCAGGGCAGCATTGACAAAAAAGCTGCCAAGGATTAGGAAGGCTGAAGCATGGGCTGCTGCACTTGAATTATACTATTGCATTAAGTCGAATATTGAGATCGATAAGAGGGCCCTTGCAGAATATTACGGGGTTGCATATTCAACGCTGCTAAACAATTGCAAGTATATAAGTTATGTCATTTTGGAGGACAAATATAAAAAATATAACTTATATTAAAAGGCTGCTGATATTATGTACCAGCAGCCTTTTCTTAAATATCATAAATTTAGGGGAAGATCGAGTGCTGTAGCCACATTGGATTATTCGGTTGTGGTCTCATCGTTGGCTGTTTCTTCTGTATTGCTTTCATCGGATGTCTCCTGCTCAGCTTCTTCAGCTTCACCGGACTCCTGACTGTCCTCGTTGGTTTCGCTTTCCGAGACTTCCTCGGAGGTTTCTTCAGAAGACTCTTCGGAAGTGTCTTCGGACGCTTCGGTGTCTGATGATTCCTCTGTTTCGATCGATTCCTCGGTATCAGTATGCTCCTCGGTGCCAGCCGCATCTTCGGTTTGCGTGGATTCTTCAGGAGTTGTTGTTGATTCCTTCTGGCATCCGGTGAAAGCTACCAATACTAAAAGGAACATTGCTGTCAACAGTATTGCGACCAACTTTTTCGTCATCACGAACCCACCTCCTTATGTAAATTTTACTATCTTGACCAATCCAGAGGAAATTATAAAGATTATATTTGAATAAATGATGAACAAATTGTAAATTGAGTGTAAATATTTTGCATTATTTGGCCTTAACAAATTCCCGGTAAAATGATATTATGGAATATGAGAGGAGGATAGCCGGTATGCGATGGAATGCGGTAATAAAAATGATTGCACACCAGCAGGCAGTCATCGGATTTGATGACGACAGCGATGATGTTGTTATACCGGTAAAGTATTTGCCGTACGGATGTCGTGTTGGCGATGTTATTCAGATTGATATATCTTTCAGTCCGTACGATACCCTGAGCCGTTTGCGGGAAAAGATCAATAATTAAATTAATGGGGAATGATCTTGAATGCCTCCGAATAAGTTTAATATGAGATAATGGTTATTCGGAAGGCGGATGTGGTTTTTGAAGAACCGAGAGGGTATAATTCCGGCAATAAAGATCGCTTTTGCATATATAGGTACGGTTATAGGAGCCGGTTTTGCGTCGGGGCAGGAAATACTGCGCTTTTTTAGCGTATACGGAGCATATTCCATATGGCCTATACTGATTGCAACCTTTTTGTTCATGTTTATCGGGACGAGAATATTAAAGCTTGGATTTAGGATTAATTCCCGTTCATATAAAGATGCTGTAAAACAGATTTTTGGCATCACCTATCCTCTTGTCAGCGCATATATAGCTGTATCCATGGTACTGATTGGCGGAGCCATGTTAGCCGGTTCCGGCGCATTATTTGAAGAATATGCGGGTATTCCCTTCTGGATCGGAGCCGGTGTAACGGCTGTGGTGGGCCTGGCAGTAGTCTTGTTTGGTATAAGGGGGATACTGATCGTCAATACCTGGATAGTTCCCCTGATGCTGATCTTTGGCCTTTTTATTTTTGGATGTACCCTGCAGGGAAGTGGGTTTAAGCAGGAGGTTACGCCGGTATACAATGCTAATCCTATTGCTCTGATCAGAAGCGGGGTGCTGTACGCCGCATTTAACCTGATTCTGTCCGTCGGAGTCTTATCCTCTGTAGCTTCAAAAGTGAAGCAGCTCCGGACCTTATTTATAGGAGGGATTTTAGGCGGGGGTATACTGGGAATAATGCTATTTATCGGTGATTACTCCTTGAGAGGCCAGGGACCCGGCATTTTTGATTTTGAGGTGCCGATGCTGTATATAATCCGTCATTTGGGTCCCGCTTTTTCAGGTTTTTATGTTGCTGCTACCTGGGGCGCCATATTTACCACCTTAATTGCCAATCTTTTTTCCGTGTCTTCTGTCATTCATGATGCTTTCAATATATCGGTGTGTACGTCATCCATTCTGGTAACCTGCTTGTGTTTTGCCATTTCCTTTATGGGCTTTTCCCAAATCATCGCATGGTTTTATCCCCTGTTAGGGGTGCTTGGATTTGCACTAATCATTATCATGTTATTTTCCGGTTCAAAATACTGATATTTTCTATGTTTGATTGCGTTTGCCGAAAGCCGCTTTTAGTCTGGACAAAAGCAGTTGTTTGTCATTGCATTCAGGCTCCATAAGCACCCATTCATAGGCTTGACGCAGGGCTTTGCCGACAATTTGCCTGTCTTTAATGCCTATTCCGGCATTCAGCACATCATTTCCGTTTATGGCCATTTGGGACATGGCAACCGGGTCACCTCTTGAAATGATTTCTTTAGCCATATGCTTATAGCGGTATATGCCATTTGCTTCCTCTTGTCGATCAGCAGCCAATAGATATGTCTGTTGAAGTTCCAGAAATCTATAGCTATCCTCCGGACCCAGTTGGCCCATGATTTTTCTCAATCTATAGGCCGCATCGGCCTGGTTCAGATCGAGGGGCAACGGATCTGCGGATACCAGGGACAATATCCTGCGTATGGTTGTCCTGTCATAGCGCAACCGCCTCAGGGAAAGTTCAACCGTTTCGGCACAGCCGTCGGCAGCCTTTAGCTTATTAAGCCCGATCATACCGGAGCATAACAATTGGTCGATCTGGCATGGATAGTGCAACACAGCCAGCCGGAGCACAATGTCGCTCCTGCACAGGTTTACCGCTTTGAAGACAAGCCGGCGTGGATCCGGACCTGACCATGACGGCAGTGCGGAAGAGCCAAAACATTTAGCTAGATCGGGCAAAAGAATATCAAATATTCCAAGGTTGCAAAGCGTAATGAGGTGATGATACGGTTCCGATGCCAGCAGGATTCTGTTAAGCTCATCCCTTATCCTTTCGGCTGATATCCGGGATAGCAAGTGGCCATGTGTTTTTGCCGCTTCCATCGTCTGATGCTCCAGTTGGAAGCTGAGCTCGGCACAAAAGCGAATACCGCGCAGAATGCGGAGGGGGTCCTCAGAAAAACGCTTATCCGGCCTGCCCACCGTCCGAATTATTTTTCTTGCTATATCGTCAACTCCGCCGAAGGGGTCTATGAGTGACGGGGTCAAATAGGGATTGTATGCCATGGCATTGACGGTAAAATCCCGCCTTGACAGGTCGGCCACTATATCCGACAGAAAAACAACCCGCTTTGGATGCCGGAAATCGAGATATTCTTCCTCTCCCCGATATGTGGTCACCTGAACCTGCCTGCCGTTCATTACTACTATTACGGTGCCGTATTTTTTCCCGACTGGAATGGTACGAGTATGGGAAAACAGCCTTTCTATCTCATCCGGACGAAGGGAAGTGGCAACGTCCCAGTCGGTTACCGACCTGCCCAGTATGGTGTCCCTGACTGCACCGCCCACTATGTAAGCCTGCCCGCCGTGTTCCATTATCCGGGTCAGTATGGCGTCAACTTCCTTCGGGACCGAGAGACTTATTTTTCCTTTCATGATGATCCTTCCCTTTTGTAATCGTATATATTTCGGAGTTCAGTTCCGGGGTAATAATGCATTATAATCTGTTCATAGGAATAACCCATCAGGGAAAGGCCGTAAGCTCCGTACTGGCTCATGCCCACCCCGTGGCCGTATCCGCCCCCTGATATGGTTATATCGGTGATAGTGCCTTCACTGTCCCTGTCAAGGTCAATATATGCAAAAGCACTGGGAAGGATGGGAAAATTCTCCCTTGCTGAGCCGTCAAAGCAATGCAATATTATGGGTTTGCCCCCGTCAAGATAGTTGACAGGACGCAATTCCTGGCGTACATTATATTCTTTGATAACCTTGAACGTACCGTGGGTGGTGGTGATGTCCAGCTCCATGATATTTCCGCCCTGCCCCCGACGTGCCACCTGTATATTCAGAAGTTGACCTGTTTCTTCCGGGATGCTTTCCTGGACAAACGTACCATCATCCTTTTTCGTTAAGACAAAATAGGGATCGGCCTGTTGAATGCGGTGGAGATTGTTTCGGATAATGGCTTCCAGTTCCTCCCGCTTCAATGTAACCCACCACCTGAAATAGGGTGAGAAGCGATCGTACCCGTCCAATTCCCATTGAGCAATAAAAGCCCGAAAATTTTCTTCATTATGAAGATCGGGTATATTGCTTGGGAATTGGGGTTTTGAAACCAGATAGGGAATTTCTTTCGGTGGGAAGTTATGGTTCTTATCGCTCCATACTTCATGAAAGTTGGCGGTATAGCCGCAGGAAGTTGAAAAAAATCTGGCATCTATCACCTGTCCTTCAAAAAAGGCGGCCAGGCCGTAGGTTTCGTTTACTGCCTGCACTGAAATGGATTGTTCCGATATTGAATTATATACCTGGCTGGCCGTACTGTCATCCACATGAGCTCCGTAAGCAGCATATCCTTCGGAAGCAAAACAGCGGACTGCATATGAGCGGGCGGCAACCGCCTGGGCTTTCAGAGCTTCCAAACCAAATTTGATCGGCATTTCGCTCGGAACCACCGAATACAGATATTCCTCCAGGTTTACTTCATTGATCAGAATCAAACCATTGCCATCGTATGATACTTCCATGGTTCCCCGGTATGGAGCGGAGGATGGAGTATTGCCGGTACCGTCCTGTTTGTTTGCAACTCTAAGCATGCCCTGCCCTGATGGGCGTATGTACCACCTGTCGGGGGAGGACTCTAATTGCCGTCCATTGTGGTAAAGAATCATTCCGCCTTCCGAAGCTTTTATTGTTAAAATATCCTTTGCCGAAAACGAAAATGAAGCATTGCTCACATGTGTTTCGGCAGTGAAGCCGGTATCACAGGTGAAAATCAATTGGTCGTGGATAATGGCGCTGTTATCCCGGTTTCGTATAAGCACCCTTATTCCGTCTTTCGGGACGATTGGGTCCTGAGCTATGAGAGCCCGGCCCTTTCCATCATTGCCACAATAAAGGGTGGAATCGGTGGATCCTACCAATACGGCCATACTGCCCCGAAATGCAGGAGTGCCATCCTGCATTTTGTAAACCGGAAGTTGATTGTCCACCGGGATTTTGCCCAGCAGTCTATCCTCGATATATGATTCCCTGCGTGAAGCCGCCATTACCTTGGACAGCTTCATGGCTTTCAGAGGTTGGATATCAACCAGCTGGTTTTCAACCAGAATTATATCCGATGGAACCAGGTGGTGGATCATATCCGACGGCAGCGTGCGGCTGCAGAGAATGTGATCGCCTGCAACATCCAGCAGGAGCTGGTCTTGGGCTATTCCGTCTTCACTCCTGATGAGGGGGATTGCCGCCGGTATATGCACTACAGTGGGAAGGGCTTCTATAAGCCATCCCTTTGCAGTTTTTTCCAGTGTTATGGGTACGGTAATGGAACTCTGCTTTAAGTAAAGCGTTATCCATGGGCGGTACGTGTCCTTTGCAACGGCCTTTGTTTCATTTATCTTAAAGCCGGTAAACGGCTTTTGATTTAAGGCCAGTTTTATAAAGGGATGCTCTTGGTCCACATGCTTATCCAGGTATGAATACAGCCTGTCGTCGGTGGATGTTATAAGGTTATCGAGAAAAAGCTTTACGCTTTTTTCAGGCGGCGTTATATAAAGCATGCGATATAGCGATAATATCACTGCCGCCAGCAGTATAAGAACCGCAGCAAAACCTAACCATTTCTTTCTCATGAACGCATCCTCCCGTACAATACAGGCTGCTTTCTATTCTAGCATAATCTGGCTGATATTTCAGCCATAACATATAATACCAGTAAATTTTATTTTATGTTTATGGAAATAGGAAAACATTCATGGTAAAATAAAAAAAGATAGGGGGTCTTTCTGTGAAAAGAGTTATTTCCATATTTCCAATTATGTTGGTTATTGTATTGCTTGCTGCACTAACAGTATATGCAGATACACCAATTAAGTATTCGATAAGTGATTGGCATATTCATGCCATCGTAAATCTGGACGGGTCAATGGAGGTAAAGGAGTATATCACATATGAAATTTCACAGGAACACGAAGGCCTGGTGCGAAGAGATATAGATATATCACGGGCCTCTTATATGGAAGAGCTGAAGGTATTTGAGGTTACCGAAGCAGATCCGGAGGACATAACCAAATCGAAGGTTGAACCTTATACGCCTGTGGACAAGTCTGAAGAGCTTGGCGAAGGGACGTATATGCTGAAAGCCGGCTCCAATGCCGATGAAATCCAGGAAGTGTATATATATATTCCTGAGGATGTGCGGGAGAGGACCTTCGTTTTGAGCTACAAGCTTCTGGATTTCGCATTTGTATACAACGATACGGCGGCCATTTTTTGGAGTCCGGTTATGCCGGGCTATGGAAACGGTATTGAAAGCATCGACATGAGGCTGACTTTTTCAAAAAGGGTTGGGATTGAGACCATACATTCCTTTGTATACGGCGCTTTGGATGGGGCGAGTCAGGTGCTGGAAGACGGTACCATAAATATAACCGGGTATAAGGTGCAGCCCGAGGAATTTATGGATATTACCGTGTTGTTCCCCAAATCCGCTGTAAATGAAGGACGGAAGCTGATCAACAATGATGTGATGCAGAAGGTGCTTGAAGAAGAACAGACAAAGATGGAGGAAATGGAGTTATTAAGGGAAAAGAGGGAGCAGGAACGGCGCTTTCGCACCACCGTTGCTATAGTAGTTGGTGCTGCCGCTTTACTGGTTGTTGGGCTTTGCGGCTGTTTGTTGTTTATAAGACAGCGACGCATCAGGAAGGATAAGGAAAAGGCTGAAGAGGTTTCCGAACCCATCCCGTCCCGACACGAGCCTTCAAATAAGGGCAGACAATTACTGCACGAAATAGGAAACAGATCCAGGGATGGGTTGAATCGGATTACGGCGAAACTGTCGAATAAAAAGGAAAAAATGGTGTTTGATGATCTGCCGGCTGACTATTATACTCCCGCAGAATTGAGCGTTTTGCTGCATCGGAGAAGAATAAAGGCCGGGGATGTCATAGCCACGCTAATGGATTTGGTGCGAAAGGGATATGTGGATTTGAAGACTGTTGAAACAGATGGTGCCAAGCATTACGTTTTCAAACTGAAGGATTTTGAACCCAACAGTCTCAAAGCCCATGAGGAATACCTGGTGAATTGGTTTTTCAAGGATATCGGGGATGGGACTGAAGTTACTTCCCAGGCTATAAAGCAGGCTGCATGGGCGTCCGATGCTGCCGGAGTGTTTAGCACCAAGTTTATAATATGGAAGAAACTGGTTTTAAATCAGGCCCAACGTTGGAGATTCTATGAGAGTGAATCGGTTTTATGGTGGCATAAAAGAACGGAATTTGGAAACAAGCATTACAAAGACTGGAGGGACTTCAGGGAGTTTTTGAAAGCTGCGAGTAATGAAGTAAATAGTATACCCCTCGGCAAATGGGAGAGGTATTTGGTTTACGCCTTTCCCCTGGGGATAGCCGGCCGGCTTGCACAAGCGCTGGAAATGGTATTGAACAACGACACGGCTGATGATGATCAATTGACCATCCTCGCCGGTTCAAACTTTACTGCATTTGGCGAATGGCTTGATCTGGTTAACAGTTTTGGTTTTCTTCGCAGCGCAACAACCAGGTTAATGAAGCGCATATCCTCTGTTTATCAGATGACAGTTAACAAAAGGGATAGAACCATGTAGATGTGTTTATATTATAATAATTAATATATTGCATTTGTTTCTCCCGTCAAACAACGGGAGTTTTTGTTTTTGTATCATAATTTACAATTCGTGTTTTATTGTTTATAATTTCAATAAAATGGATCTGATTCAAAAACTACGATATAATATTTTTTAAGCAACAGCTGATAGTTCAGCTTTATACTATCAGATTACCAATCAAACCATCTCTTGTATATAAACTGCCCGCTTTCAAAATCAACACCAAATCTGCGGGCGGCACAACTTAATAAGGTGGTTTTTTGGACATATCATCAGGGTCACCGTTTTCCAAAATTTATTGTAGCTAGAGGAATGACTGTGCGTTGCGATAAACCGGTTTGTTTTATGATTGGAGAGTGGTCCATGTGAAGATGGTCAAAATTGCCGGATTGACAAAAAAATATGGAGATACTGTTGCTGTTGACAATATCAGCCTTGAAATTGAGGAGGGTGAAATATTCGGACTGCTGGGGCCGAATGGAGCGGGGAAGAGTACGACAATCAATATGATAACAGGGCTTTTGTCCATGGATAAGGGCAATATTTGGGTAATGGGTAAGGATATCAGGGTCAATTCCAATGAGATAAAGAAAAATATAGGCATAGTGCCTCAGGATATTGCGATATATGAAGATTTGACCAGCCTTGAAAATGTTATGTTTTTTGCAAGCCTTTATGGTTTGAGGGGAAGTGAGCTTAAAAAGCGTGCAGAAGAAGCTCTGGAATTTGCCGGACTGGCAGAGCACAGCAAAATCTTTCCCAGAAAGTTTTCCGGAGGAATGAAAAGAAGACTAAATATTGCATGTGCAATAGCCCACAGGCCTAAACTGATAATAATGGATGAACCAACCGTAGGTATAGATACTCAGTCACGAAATCACATACTTCAGTCGGTAAAGGCGCTGAATGAGATGGGCAGCACCATAATCTATACCAGCCATTACATGGAGGAGGTAGAGGAGATATGTACAAGGGTGGCGATAATGGACTACGGTAAAATAATTGCTGAAGGCACGGTGAAAGAGCTTATGTCAATGATAGACGATCAAAATTCTCTATGGATATCCATATTAACAGGAGCTGACAGGATTAGCGAGGCCGAGATTAAGGAGATTGATGGTGTAATAAGCGTTGAGGTTGATGAGTCCACCGTCAAAATCAACAGTTCAGGTGATATTTACAATCTTGACAGGATTATCCTCTACCTTACGGAAAGGGGCGTATCAATCAGGAACATTGAGAACAAAACTCCCAATCTTGAAACGGTGTTCCTCACTCTCACCGGCAGAAAGCTTCGGGACTGATACCAGGCTTGCAAAGATGTATTTCGGGAGGCCATGAAATGAAAAATATTGGTCCGATATACAAAAAAGAGCTTAAGCAAAACCTGCGTGAGAAAAATGCCAATATCATGATGATTTTATTTCCTATAGCTTTGATACTGATTCTGGGTACTGCCCTGTCATCCATGTTTAGCACTACCAGCATAGAATTGGATGGGGTAAAAGTTCTGTATACCAAACCGGGAGATTTTCAGCTTGAGCAAGCCTTCAACAGCTTTATGGAACAGGGAAGCAAAATGGGTATAGAGTTTGAAGAGATTAATGATGTTAACGCTGGGGTTGAGAGGGTAAAACGGGCAGAATATTCATGTTATGTGCTGTTTGAAGATGATCCCCGGGTGATCAGGCTGTACAAAAATGACAGATACCGTTTTGAAGCAAGTCTTGTGGAAGCTATGCTTTATGCCTTTGCAGAAAGATACAGTGCGATTGCAGAGGTGGTCAGGTAAAACCCTGCTGTTCTGGCCAATATAATGGAGAAGCCCGGCAAAGAATTCTATCAGATAACGACCATAGATGGGAAACGAAAACCAAACTCAACCGATTATTATTCCGTAACCGTTCTCACAATGATAATCATGTACTCTTCCATTACCGGGCTGTCAAGCATCAGGAAGGAGAAAAATCTGAAAACCGGGAACCGAATATTATGCAGCCCTGTAAAAAAACATGAAATCCTGATTGGAAAGGTGATGGGCTGTATAGTGGTAACCGTGATACAGGCTTTAACGGTGCTTTTGTTCAGCAAACTTGTTCTAAACGCTTATTGGGGAACCAATATTGGGGCTATAATGGGCATTATTGTCTCAGAAGCGGTAATGACGGTTAGCCTTGGAACATGTATTGGCTTTATAACAAAGAATGAAGGGCTGTCCGTGGGGATAATAAATGTAGTGATTCCTGTAATAGTAATGCTGGGAGGAGGATATGTCCCTGTAGATGTAATGGGAGAATTTTTCCGGAAGCTGTCTGTAATTTCTCCTGTTAAATGGGCGAATCAGGCTATTTTCAACGTCATATACAATAGCGATTTGTCATATGTGCCGGTGAGTATTGCAATTAATCTTATGGTTGCAGCTTTACTAATTACAGTTTCATCGATAGCATACAAAAAAGAGGGTGTCCAAAATTGAGAAATATTTTTCTGCTGACGGCCAATATACTAAAAGTCACTTTTAGAAAGAAATCAAGCTTTATTGTGTATTTTGTATTGCCTCTGCTGGGATTGTTTATATCTATGGCAATGCATTCGAGCACCGGGACAAGATCATTAAATGTTGGTATAATTAATAAGGATAACGGGATTTTTTCCGACGATATGATAGATTCCCTCAGGTATATAGAGGATTTCGATTTAACACACACCGAACCCAATTCATTTGAAAATCTCCTTCTGGATGACAGGCTTGATTGCGTTGTGATTTTTCCGGCAGATTATACTGAGAGCTTCCTGAGCGGAAAGCCGGCGAAAATTGAAATTGTTACGTTGAAAGGAAAGGATACGACAATATGGTTGGAGAATTATATAAGGCTGTATGCTGAGAATGTCTATATCCTTGTCCAGGCATCGGGGGGTAGGAAGGAAGTTTTTGACAAACTGTATCAGGGATACAAAGAACAAAAACTGAATCTGGAAGCAGAAAGAGTTGTCGATCAGGCAAAAGACAGATCCATTGCATTTCAAAGCCTGGGATTTCTTTTGATGTTTGTTATGATTGGAACGGGTAATACTGCCGAGATCATACTTAAAGAAAAACGGGACAGGACATATTTCAGAATATGTTCTGCACCTGTAAAACCGGGAGAATATGTTCTGAGCAACGCTGTGACCAATATTATTATTGTGCTTGTACAGATATGCGCATTGATTTTTGTGATGAGATGGGTATTTAAAATCAACACATACGTTGCTGACTGGCAAATGCTAGTTATACTTGGGTATTTCGGCCTGATAGCTGTAGCTATAGGCATGGTAATAGTAGCCTTTGCTGGTTCATCATATGAGGCAGGAGCTGCTTCTACCCTTGTGATCGTTCCGACATGCATGCTGGGCGGCTGTTTCTGGCCGGCCGAGTTAATGCCCGATATGATGCAGAAAGCATCCTATTTTGTACCCCAGCGGTGGGCGCTGGATGCGATTCAGGCCCTGCAGAGGGGTGCAGATTTTAGTGATGTAGTTGGTAATTTAGCTGTGCTGCTTGCATTTGCAGCGGCCCTCTTCGCGATATCTGCCTACAGATTCAGGGTGGCCGATAATTTGGGCAGATTTGTGTGATAATATGGTATATGTTGCTAAAATACCGCTCTGATAAACGCAGTATCCATCTTTAAAAAATTGCACAGAGCCTTGAAATGAATGGCAAAGAGGGTGTTTTATATGAGTAAATTGATTTTTCCTGAGAATTTCATATGGGGAGTTGCTACCGCATCCTATCAGATTGAGGGGTCGGTAGCCGATGATGGGCGGGGTGAGTCCATCTGGGACCGCTTCAGCCACACACCCGGCAAGATTTTAAACGGAGATACCGGGGATGTTGCCTGCGACCATTACCGTCGCTATAAACAGGACGTACAGCTGATGAAGGAGCTGGGCATTAAAGGATACAGGTTTTCGGTAGCGTGGCCTCGGATATATCCCCAGGGCAGGGGACAGATTAATCGAAAGGGAATTGATTTCTACAGTTCGCTGGTGGATGAGCTGTTAAACTCTGGAATTGAACCTGCTGTTACCCTTTATCACTGGGATCTGCCTCAGGCCCTTCAGGACCTGGGCGGCTGGGCAAATAGGGATGTGGCCGATTATTTTGCCGAATACGCATTCAAGATGTACGATGTTCTGGGTGATCGGGTAAAGAAATGGATCACTCACAACGAACCGTGGGTGGTGGCTTTCCTGGGAAATGCCTTCGGGGTACATGCTCCGGGGTATAAGGATTACGCACTTGCTGTAAATGTCAGCCACAATCTTATCTTATCCCATGCCAAAGCGGTGCAGGCTTTCCGGCAATCGGGGATTAAGGACGGTCAGATAGGCATAACCCTTAATTTATCACCGGTTTATCCGGCTTCAGACAAGGCTGAAGATATGGAAGCGGTGCAGCTTCTGGATGGGTGTCAGAATCGATGGTTTTTGGATCCGGTTGTTTATGGAGCGTATCCCGAAGATATACTGGCCTTATATCGGGAAAAATTCAATGCTCCTGTGATAAAGGACGGGGATATGGAGTTTATAGCCCAACAGCCGGTAGATTTTATTGGTGTAAACTATTATAGCAGGGCTGTTGTGAAAAAAGGACGAGAAACCAATATTGAGCACGTGCGTCCCGAAGGAGTTTATACCGAAATGGATTGGGAGGTTTATCCGGAAGGGCTATATGACCTTCTGATCAGGCTTCATAAAGATTACAATGCACCTGTTATATATATCACCGAAAACGGAGCTGCATTTAAGGATGATAAAATCGTGGATGACATGGTAGATGATCAGGAAAGGCTGGATTACCTGAAAAGCCATTTTGAAGCGGCTCACAAAGCCATCCAGGACGGGGTAAAGCTCAAGGGCTATTATGTATGGTCTTTTATGGATAATTTTGAGTGGTCTTACGGATACAGCAAGCGTTTTGGGATAGTATATGTGGACTACGATACGATGAGGAGAACCCCTAAGAAGAGTGCGTTGTGGTATCGTGATGTCATAGAAAACAACAGCCTTTGAATATTCCCAAAAAATATTTGCAATGGAAGCCATTTTATGGTATACTCAACCTAGCCATTTAATGAATTTGGCTTGATTTTAAAATCTGCCATAATTTGAACTGAATAGATATAAAGCTTTTCAATCTTAAGCGCTGAATTCTTTTTTAAAAGAAGCGGGGGAACCAATTATTGGGGTGAATCGCCTTTGGTTGCAAGCATATGACCAAAGGTGTAGGGCTATACCCTTCGGCCCGAATCCGTCAGCTAACTCCGTAAGCGTGGCAAGGGGAGGTTGATAGCTTTGGTGTTGCTGTTCAAAAGCTATGGGTCTCCCATGGCTTTTTGAATTTATCCGGCAGGATTTCCGGGAAATATACTATATAATGCATATTTTCTTATTATTGGCGCAAGCCAATCATTTCCGTAATTAACTGCTGAATATCATTAAAAAACAATAGCCGAACAATGTATTGTTTATGAACAGCATACTCCGACATCGGGATTTTCCTGTGGATGGGTATTGCCGGCAGTAAAAACAACCTCCGCCTACTCAGCCTGGCTAATAGTTTAATTATAAATAATTCATATAGTAAATATATACGTATGAGAATTACATTTTGTTGATTTTCAAACAATTTGTGGACAGAAGAACCGGGCGTAGAATGCAGCAACTATATTCCGTAAGGAGGGAGATTTGGTTGAAGCAGGAAATACTCAGAGTAAAGGATTTAGCCGTTCATTTTCACCTGGAAAAACGGGTGATTCCGGCCGTTGACGGCATTAGCTTTTCGGTGTCTAAAGGGGAGACTTTGGGTATAGTTGGTGAATCAGGATGCGGTAAGAGCGTGACCGCCCTTTCGATAATGGGATTGTTGCCCTGTCCTCCGGCTAAAATAGCGGGGGGTGAGATCTGGTTCAAGGGAGAAAATCTCCTTGAAAAGACCGAACAGGAGATGAGAAGGATTCGGGGCAATGATATATCCATGATATTTCAAGAGCCCATGACATCCCTAAATCCGGTATTCACTGTCGGGTACCAGGTCTCAGAAGTAATCATGCGGCACAAGAATTTACCAAAGAAGGAAGCCTTGGCAGAAGCTGTGGAAATGCTAAAACTGGTCAAGATCCCCCTTCCTGAAAGGATAATAAAGCAATACCCCCATCATTTAAGCGGTGGAATGAGGCAAAGGGTTATGATTGCAATGGCTTTGGCGTGCAAGCCAGAACTGCTGATTGCCGACGAACCTACCACTGCCCTTGATGTGACCATTGAGGCCCAGATACTTGAATTGATAAGGGAACTTAAGGAAAAAATGGATTCTGCCGTTATCATGATAACCCATGACTTGGGGGTGGTAGCGGAAATTGCCGATAAGGTTGCCGTAATGTATGCAGGCAGGATTGTCGAATACGCGGATGTTAATACCATTTTTAATGAGCCTAAACACCCTTATACAAGAGGCTTGCTTGAAGCCGTTCCTGACATTGCCATGTCCCGGGGACAAAGGTTAAAGGAAATAAAAGGTATGGTACCGTCCCCCGATGAGATAAAGGAAGGCTGTAGGTTTAAAACCAGATGCGAGTGTGTCAGAGGCGAATGCCTGATTGAAGAGCCAAATCTAATACTGAATGGATCCAGCCTGGTACGTTGCTGGAATTTTGCATAAACCATACGAAGATTGGTGCTACGAATTAAAACAATGCTTTTGCTGAAAAAAGAGATCAGAGAGATGATGGAGGTGTGGATGTGGCAGCGGAAATTTTAGCGGTCAAGGGATTAAAAAAGTATTTTCCATTTAAGAAGGACTGGTTTGGCAGGAGTATAGAATACGTAAGAGCGGTTGACGGGATAGATTTTCATATCGGCTATGGAGAAACTTTGGGCCTGGTAGGCGAAAGCGGGTGCGGCAAATCTACCACCGGGCGTACCATTATGCGATTGCTGGAGCCGACAGAAGGTGAGATATTATTTGAAGGCCAGAACATAACCCTACTAGGGAAAAAACAGCTTAGACAGGTTTATAAGGGCATGCAGCTTATATTTCAGGATCCCTTTGCAT
>LFSE01000084.1 GCA_001513075.1 Clostridiales bacterium DTU074
GCTCCTTTTGTTTATCTGTAATTTATTCCATGGTAATATATTCATTCATGCTTTTGCCGTGAGCAGCAGGCCGCACAGTATAATAAGGTGATTTCCATAATATTCTTCAAATAAACTAAGATGGATCCAAAAACAGCTCCGTTAGCTAATAATAATCCGACAAATTTAAGCTATCAACCCGGCGGCCATGATAAAGTCCTGCCACCCAGTACATGAAAATGCAGATGATTCACCGATTGCCCCGCATCGCTTCCGCTGTTAGCCACAACCCTATAACCCGAATTCTTTACTCCCAAATTCTCAACAATCTGAGGGATGACGGAAAAAATACGGGCAATAACATCGCAGTTTTGCGGCTTAACATCATTTATAGACGGGATATGCTCCTTGGGTATTATAAGTATGTGCACCGGCGCTTTCGCATCAATATCGTGAAATGCCAGTATGCTGTCATCTTCATATACTATCTTTGAAGGGATCTGCTTTTCAACAATCCTGCAAAATATGCAGTCTCCCATCCTTTTCACCTCCTTTTTCCATATTTATAGTTTTATATTTGATGGCAATCCGCCTATCCCATTATGGACACATCATCGGCTAATTCACCAGCCATCCCGTCATATAATCCTCTTTCACCTTTTCCAGGCGGACATCAAGTATTGAACCTCTTATGTCATTTGGACTGTCTACCACAACTTTCACATAATGCTGGGTATACCCTTCATAAAAGTCAGAAAAACCTGCGCATCTCTGTTCGAAATACACCTTCTCAACCCTGTCTTTAAAGCGCTCCATATATTGTTGTGCAAGCTGATGCCCGATCTCAATCAATTGCCGGCTGCGTTCCTCCTTATCGATGGCGGGCACTTGAGGCGATAGCTTGGCAGCCGGAGTTCCCTCCCTTGGAGAATACTGAAAAACATGCAGTCTGCTAAACCCTATTTTCTTTATAAATTCTGCACTCTCTTTAAATTCATCCTCCGTTTCACCCGGAAAGCCCACCATAACATCGGTGGTAATTGCCGCATCAGGATAAATTCGGCGTATCCTGTCAATCGTTTCAGCATATTCCAGAGTGGTATACCTTCGATTCATTCTTTTAAGAACCCTATCGCTGCCGCTCTGCAAGGGTATATGAAAATGACTGCAAACCTTTGCAAGATCCTTAATACCATTAATAAAATCATCACCTATAAAATTAGGCTCAAGAGAGCCCAGGCGAATCCTTACCAATCCCGGAATGGCATTAATATCATCCAGAAGTCGGACAAGGCTGGTCCCCTTAAGGTCAGTACCATAGGACGCAAGATGTATGCCGGTTAAAACTATCTCTTTAAATCCGGCCTCCACAAGGCGGTTAGCCTCATCAATCACGTCCCGGGGATGCCTGCTTCTTATGGGACCCCGGGTATAGGGAATTATACAATAGGAACAAAACTGGTTACAACCTTCCTGTATCTTAAGTATAGCCCTGGTCCTTCCCTGATAAGCGCTGATAGGAGTATCTTCAAATTCTTTTGTGCGCATTATATCATTAACCTTTATTATGTGTTGTCCCGTTTTCTGCACCAATTCCACCAAATCTACGATTTCCCTTCGGTTCTGCGTACCCAAAACAAGTTTAACTCCGGGGATTTGAATCGCCTGATCTGCAGCCCTTTGGGCAAAACAGCCCACTACAACGATAACCGAATCCGGGTTGGTGCGGTGAGCCTTTCGTATCATCTGCCTGGATTTCCTGTCAGCAAGATTGGTTACAGTGCAGGTGTTAATCACATAAATATCGGCCTTTTGGTCAAAATCCACCACGCTGTACCCCCGACCTGTAAATTGCTCCATAATAGCCTGGGTATCATACTGGTTGACCTTACACCCCAATGTATAAAAAGCTACCGTTTTATTCCCTCCGGCTGTGCCCATCCCATTCTCATCACCAATACCACTATCAGAGCAGTTCACTGTGTTGTCCCTCATTATCTACCTCCTCAAAATCTACAACGATGATAACATAATTATAACCAAAATACAACGCCGGCATTGCTCTCCGAGACCAAAGACGGAATACGCCCGCTGTAATCAATATGGCTATGGCTTAACAACAAAGGGCAGAACGCATATTTAGTATTGTTCTACCCTTTACATACATAATTATATAAAGCGCATATGGAGTTATATCATCCGGACGGAAAACATATCAATGGTTTTCATTCTCAGTTTTTCAGATACCCAACTTCTTGAGATACTCCCGGCTCATAGCGGCGCATTCCAGTGAGGTTTTGCCCAAAGCTGGCCTGTCCTGTTCAACAATAAGCCATTCTGCTCCGGCTTCCTCAGACGCCTTTATTATTGCAGAAAAGTCCTGAACCCCATATCCCACCGGTCTGAAACCAAAAGCTTCATCGGCCTCATCCTGCTTTTCCGATTCAATACCGATAAGTTCATAGAGCTGTTTGGGCTTTTCCTTGCCTTTCATGACAAAATCCTTTAGATGAACCACGGGAGCCCTTCCGGAGTACTTTCTTATATAATCGGCCGGGTCTTCACCCGCCACATTGACCCAGCAGGTATCAATTTCGGTTTTAAGCAGTTCCTCAGAAATTGATTTATAGATAATATCAAGCCCGTATTCTCCGTTCACCCTGACAAATTCAAAGTCATGGTTGTGATAGAGCAGCTGAATGTCAAATTTCTTGGCTACCTCTGCAACCATCCCAATATCCCTGATTGTTCTTTCAAAACCTTCCCGTCCAGGCCTTCTCTCTTCTACAAGATAGGGAATGGCTATGTACCTACATCCAATCTCTGCATAGTCACCTATCACCTTGTCGGGATTGGAAAGCATTTCTTCCAGCGGAACGTGGGCAGAAACCGGTATTAAGCCTATATCCTGAACCATGTTCTTGACCTGGCCTGCCTCATTGCCGTAAAGCCCGGCAAACTCGACCCCATCGTATCCCATTTCCTTAATCTTTTCCAGCGTGCCCCTTAGATCCTTTTCAGCAAAATCTCTTACCGAATATACCTGTAAACCTACCTTAAAATCCATAAACCATGCCCCCCAATCTAAATCTTAATTCTGCACGTTGGTACACATATACATATAAATATCATCAATGTTAAGTATATATTGAATTTACAATAAATACAAGAAAAAAATAAAGACAGCCTTACCAACACCAGAGCCGGCGTTATAAACAGACCGGATCATGTATTCTAACCGATCGGGTGCTCCATTTCCCCGTTGTAAAACATAATTGCTGCCAGCAAGGCCATACCCACGGTTTCAGTTCTTAGAATTCTGGGACCCAGGGAAACGGTATTCCAACCATACTTTTTTGCCTGCATAACCTCATCCTCTTCCCATCCACCCTCGGGACCTATCATAACGGCTATGCATCGGCGGTCTTTGCCCGTTTCAAGACATTCCCTTATACCCAACGCCCTTTCGTTTTCCCAGGGGAATATGCAAAACATGTTGGCACAGCTCTGTACGGCATCCTCGAAGAATAGTGGCATGGATATTTGCGGTACAATCCCCCTTCTGCTCTGCTTGGCTGCCTCCCTGGCTATTCGCTGCCACCGGGCCACCTTTTTAGTTCCTTCCTCTTCCGAATCCAGTTTCACTATGGTCCTTGCTGTAATGACGGGAACTATCCGATGTACCCCGATTTCAACACATTTTTGTATGATTATATCCATCTTTGTTCCCTTTGGAATGGCCTGATACAGAATTACCTTCGTCTGCGGCTCGCCCATGCTGGGATAGCTTCTTCTGATTACAACCTCCACGCTGTTTCTGTTTATCCTCCTGATAACTCCCTCATAATCCCTGCCCAGCCCGTCACACAGCTCTATGGTATCACCTTCACGAAGGCGCAGGACTTTGGAAATATGCCGCGAATCCTCACCGGTAATTCTGACGGTTTCATCCACCGAACATATCCGATCCACAAAAAATCTATGCATTTCTTACCACCACTACCGCCCACTCATCCAGTATGTGATGTTCCGTATCCCTGAAGTTCTGCTCTTTTAAGACTTCCAACACATCATTAAGCCTGTCAATTATAATTCCCGAAGCAATAAAATAACCGTCATTGTTCAGATAATTCTTCACCGAAGAAGCCAGCTCAATTATGGCATCGGCTATAATATTGGCAATAATCAGATCAAATTTTCCTTCAACATTATCCAGCAAATTGCCCTGGACAATATCCATGCGGGACAGGACGTCATTTTTTATTCCATTCTCCCGTGCAATCCTTACAGCATCCGGATCTATATCCACAGCCACCGCATGCCGGGCTCCAAGAAGCAAAGCAGCAATGGCCAGAATCCCGGTACCGCATCCTACATCCAATATTCGATGATGGGGTTTGACCAACCTCTCCAAAGTCTGTATACACAGAATGGTCGTTTGATGTGTACCGGTACCGAAGGCCATCCCCGGATCCAACTCCAGTATGATCTCTCCCTCTTCCGGCTTATACTCTTCCCAGGTAGGTTTAACCACAATCCGTTGCCCAATCTTCACGGGCTTAAAGTATTTCTTCCAATTGTTAGCCCAATCCTCTTCATGCACGCTGGTCAAAGTTATCCGGCCGGTTCCCAAATTAAGGCCAAAATCCTGATTTAACAGCCATTTCACCTTTTCCCTTATATACTGAAGCTTATCATGAAAAAAAACATCGTTGGGCAGATATCCCTTTACAGTTACCCCCTCATCCGTTATGTTCAGCAGGGATTCATCTACCTGTTCCCATATCGCATTTTCTATGAAGGCGGAAATATCAGCAGGATCCTGGACAACAACCCCCTGAACACCTACTTCATAGAGCACCTGGGCTATCACATCTACACCTTCATTCACCGTTTTTATACCGACCTCGATCCATTCCATACAATAGTTCACCCCGCCCTCATAGATTTACTCGTAAGCTATGTTAAACTCCGAATGCGTCCTTCATTTTATCAAAAAAAGATTTTTTCTCATCGCCGTATTGCAGATCCTTGGTTGCCTCCTCAAACTGTCTTATCAATTCCTTTTGTTTCTCATTAAGCCGTTTAGGTACCTGAATGTTGACCTTTACATAAAGGTCTCCCCTCTGGTTGCTCCTAAGGTGAGGAATTCCCTTGTTTCGCAATCGAAAAACCGTACCGGTCTGGGTACCTTCCGGAATACTGTATTTAACATTGCCTTCAAGAGTAGGAATCTGAAGCTCGGCACCCAATGCTGCCTGACCGAAGGTAATGGGAATATCACAGTATATATCATATCCCCGCCGTTTAAAAATCTTATGCGGCCGTACGCTTACATAAACGTACAGATCCCCCGGGGAACCTCCCCGCTCCCCCGGTTCTCCCTCACCCCGCAGGGTTATGGCCTGACCGTTGTCAATTCCGGCAGGAATATTGATGCTTATCCTTCTCGCTCTCCGCACTTTCTTTCTTCCATGGCATCGCCTGCACGGCTCTTCAATTATCGTACCTTCACCATTGCACCTATCGCATGTCCTAACATTTACAAATCTCCCGAATGCGGTATTCTGAGAATAGGATATCTCGCCTTCGCCATTACATACCGGACAGGTTACAGGTTGAGTACCGCTCTTGGCCCCCGTTCCCTCACAGTCGGGACACGGTTCCATACGAACGACCTCTATCTCCTTCTTTGTTCCAAAAGCAGCTTCTTCAAAAGAGATATCCAAATCATAGCGAATATCCGCTCCTCTGACAGGTGCATTTCTTCTATACCTGCTTCCGGTGCCAAAACCAGCACCCCCAAAGAACATATCGAATATATCATCTATACCGCTAAAATCAAAACCACCAAACCCCTGGCCGGTGGGCCCTTCGTGCCCATACCGATCGTATTGCGCCCGGGTTTCGGGATTGATCAATACGTTATAAGCTTCGTTTATTTCCTTAAACTTAGCTTCAGCTTCGGCATCTCCCGGATTTAAATCGGGATGATACTTCTTTGCCAGCCTTCTGTATGCCCTCTTTATTTCGTCCTCGCTGGCATTTCGATCTATGCCTAAAACTTCATAATAATCCCTTTTAGCCAATACACCTCACCACCTTTCTGCTGCGGTTATAGCCAGAATAAAGCATTGTTAAAAAGAATTCTGGGAAAAGCCATAACCCGATGGGATCTGGCCTTTCCCAGCCTGTGTCCGTCTAGTGCTTTTTTATATGTTCTCTACTCATCCTCGTCTACCACCTCGTAATCGGCATCTACAACATTTTCATTCCTTTGTGCATTACCACTATCCGTTGCTCCTTGGTTAGGTGATGAGCCGGCTTGTGCCCCTTGCTGATAAACCCGGCCGAACACCTCATATGACACCTGGGCCAGTTTTTCCGTAGCCGCCTTTATCTTTGACACATCATTGCTCTCTATCGCCTTTTTGGTGGCTTCAATTTCCGCATTTATCCTGTCCTTATCCGCCTGACTGAGCTTATCGCCCAACTCCTTGACGGTCTTCTCGGTATTATAAATAAGTGAGTCGGCATTATTCTTAGCCTCTACCTCTTCCTTCCGCTTTTTGTCCTCTTCAGCATACTTTTCAGCATCCTTTATCGCTTTTTGGATCTCCTCTTCAGTTAGATTTGTGGAAGCCGTAATGGTGATCTTCTGTTCCTTCCCGGTGCCGAGGTCCTTGGCAGATACATTCACAATACCGTTGGCATCAATGTCGAAGGTTACCTCAATTTGAGGAACCCCTCTGGGCGCCGGCGGGATACCGTCCAAAATAAAGCGTCCCAGTGTTTTATTATATGCGGCCATCTCCCGCTCGCCCTGGAGCACATGGATCTCCACGCTGGTCTGCCCGTCAGCGGCAGTGCTGAAGATCTGGCTCTTCTTGGTGGGAATGGTGGTATTCCTCTCGATCAATTTTGTAAACACACCGCCAAGGGTTTCTATACCGAGAGACAGCGGAGTTACGTCAAGCAGCAATACATCCTTTACCTCACCGGCCAGGACACCTGCCTGAATAGCCGCCCCAATGGCAACACATTCGTCGGGATTTATTCCTTTGTAGGGTTCCTTACCGGTCACCCTTTTAACAGCTGCCTGTACAGCCGGAATTCTGGTGGAACCACCTACCAAAATCACCCTGTCTATCTGTTCGGAAGTAAGCCCCGCATCATTCAAAGCCGTTCTCAACGGCCCCATTGTCTTTTCAACCAAATCGGCTGTCAGCTCTTCAAATTTTGCCCTTGTCAGCGTCATATCCAGGTGTTTGGGTCCCGATGCATCAGCCGTTATAAAAGGAAGATTTATATTTGTTGTAAGTACGCTTGAAAGCTCAATCTTGGCTTTTTCTGCGGCTTCCTGCAGCCTTTGCAGAGCCATCCTGTCATTCCTCAGATCTATCCCGTGTTCTTTTTTGAACTCATCAGCAAGATAATCTACAATCCTCCTGTCAAAATCATCTCCGCCCAATCGGTTATTTCCGCTGGTGGCCAACACCTCAAACACTCCGTCGCCTATTTCCAGAATGGAGACATCGAAGGTTCCGCCGCCAAGATCATATACCAGAATTTTCTGGTTTGTCTCCTTATCCAAACCATAAGCAAGGGAAGCAGCAGTAGGTTCATTTATGATGCGCAGGACTTCCAAGCCCGCTATTCTGCCCGCGTCCTTGGTTGCCTGACGCTGGCTGTCGCTAAAATACGCCGGTACAGTGATAACCGCTTGGGTGATTGTCTCGCCCAGGTAGGCCTCCGCATCCTGTTTCAGCTTCATCAATATCATGGCAGATATCTCCTGAGGCGTATATTCCTTATCATCTATCTTTATTCTGCGGTCGGTGCCCATATCTCTTTTTATTGATATGATTGTACGTTCCGGATTGGTGATGGCCTGTCGCTTTGCTACCTGGCCAACCAACCGTTCACCGGTCTTTGAAAAGGCTACCACGGATGGAGTGACCCTTGCCCCTTCGGCATTTGGAATAACAACAGGTTCACCACCTTCAATAACAGCAACGCAAGAATTGGTTGTTCCTAAATCAATACCTATAACCTTTCCCATATATGGTTCCTCCTTATTCTACAATTTGTTTTATCTGATACCGCAGTTTATTGGCTGACAGCTACCTTAACCATGCTGTAGCGGATTACCCTGTCCTTATATTTGTATCCCTTCTGGATAACCTCGACAACGGTGTTTTCCTCCATGCCATCCTCTAGCTCGGTCTTCATCACGGCATTATGTAACTGGGGGTCAAAAGTCTTACCCAGGGCTTCTATCTCTTCCACCCCCAGTTTTTTCAGGACATCAACAAACTGCCTTGTCACCATTTCAATACCCTTAACTATGGAGTCATCCGAAGAGCTGCTTGAGGCCGACTCAAGAGCCCTTTCCAAATTGTCCAAAACAGGAAGAAAAGCACTTATGGTATCCACTGTAGCGGATTCGTAGGCTTCCGCCAAAGCGCTTTTGTTCCTCTTTCTATAATTGTCAAAATCGGCTTGAAGCCTTTGAGCCAGTGAAAGATACTCGTTTTTTTCGCTTATGACCTTATTCAACTGTTCCTGCAATTCTTCCACAGTAGGCAGCCCTTCATTCTCGCAGGAACATTTGTGTTCCTCTTCATATTTACACTGCTTTTCGTTTCCCGTTTCATCGTCCTTCTGTATATCCACCTGGTCTTCCCCTTCACACAATCCATCAGCTTGCTCAGTTTGATTATCACACGACTGCTCCCACTTATTATACGTATCCTGTCCCATAAAATTTTCACCATCCTTAATTCTATTCTTTGAACAGCAGTGTCAGATATCTGCTTACGCTCTCTCCTACATAGCGCATAATTGAAACGGCTTTGGAGTATTCCATCCTGGTAGGACCAATCAGCCCCATGGTTCCCAAAACCTTATCGCCAATACTATATGTTCCTATGACTACACTGCAGTCCTGCATCTCATTGTATATGTTCTCGGTCCCGATGACGATCATGATATCTTCCTCTGTTTCGTATTGGTTTAACAGCTTGTAAAGAATATCCCTATTTTCGATCAAATTTAGGAATTCCCTGGCTTTTATAATGTTCTGGTATTCGGGGAAATTGAATATGTTGGCAGTTCCCCCCAAATATATATCGCTTTGGTTCTTGCTGGCAATGTTGTTGGCAAAAGCATCTAAAACACTGCTGATAAATTCCTTTCGCTTCTTCATTTCCATCTGTATATCGGCAGCCTGTTTTATATTAACTTCAGCAAAAGTTTTATTGCGGTAATACTTTGTAAGCATGTTCGACATCCGCTCCAGGTAGCCGGCATCAATGTTGTCGGGTATGCGGATGAGAGTATCTTTTATTATTCCGGCACTTGTTACCACCAGGAGCAAGGCATATTGGCCATCTATAGGAATTAACTCAATACGGCGAATTAATACCTTATTGAGTCGTGGACCCAATACAACGGATGTATAGCTGGTGATATCTGATAGTATGTTGGCAACCTGTTCAATGATCTTTTCAATTTCTGCAGTTTTTTGCTGGTATATTCTCTCTATCCGCTCAGCTTCCTCAGCTGTGGGCTTTCTGGTCTTCATCAACTTGTCAACATAAAACCTATAAGCTTTATCGGACGGAATACGCCCCGCCGAGGTATGGGGCTGCTGCAAATAACCCATCTCTTCCAGATCTGACATCTCGTTCCTAATGGTTGCAGGGCTGATACCCATGTCATATTTTTTTGCAATGGTTCTCGAACCCACGGGTTCACCGGTAGATATATAATCATTGATTACGGCATGCAAAATCTGCAATTTGCGCTTCCCTAATTGCACAGATATCACCCCCTCTCTTTCTGTTAGCACTCTCCCTTCATGAGTGCTAATCTATAATCTAAATTATCACTTCTAAACAACTTTGTCAATAGGTTTTTGAAGCAACAAAAAGGCCGAAATCAATCCAAAAATTCAAGCAGTACGCTGTTTTGAACATCCATTCCCCTGTTGGTTAATCGTATATATCGACCATCATCCACAAGCAGTTCTTTTCCTATAAGCTTTTCTACAGCATCTCCGTAATAATGATATATATCCCTGCCAAAGCGCCTGACAAAACCCTCTTTATCTATGCCCCTGACCAATCGCAAACCCAGCATAATAGTTTCAAAACGCTCATTTGTTTCGTCAACGAGCTCACGGTATTCAATTCTTGATGTTCCCGTCATAACCGCCTCAACATAGGATTTTATGTCCCTGTGGTTTGAAAATCTCTCCTTATTAAAGTAAGAATGGGCTCCACTTCCGCATCCAATGTATTCTTCATTATTCCAATATATAAGATTATGAATACACTCCCTTCCGGATACGGCAAAATTGGAAATCTCGTATTGCTCCAAACCGTGCTGATGCAAAAAATTCCTGCCTTTATAGTACATCAGCCGGTCTTCCTCCTGTGTCGGCAGGTTGATCTTCCCTTGTCTGAGCCAGGTGTAAAACAGCGTACCTTCCTCCACCTTCAGGCTGTACATGGATATATGCTCCATACCCAGCATACACACCCGGTACAGCGTTTCCAGCCACTCATCAATAGTTTGGCCGGGAAGGCCGAACATAACATCAGCATTAATATTGTCAATTCCCGCGTCTCTGGCAGAATCCACGCTGCGTATAAAATCCTCACTTCGGTGGAGCCTTCCCAGGGTTTTCAAATGCCTTTCCTGCCAGGCCTGTAAACCCATGCTCAACCGGTTGATTCCCGAACTTTTCAACACCGATAACTTCTCCCTGCTTATGGTTCCGGGATTGGCCTCTATGGTAATCTCGGCGTCATCTTTAACATAAAAAATGATTCTGCATAAATCCAACACCCGGGCGGTTAATTCAGCCGGAACCAGCGTGGGCGTGCCCCCACCGATATAAATGGTTTTCACCCTATAATCGACGAGTTTTTCTTTCCATTCCCGCAATTCCTTACACAGTGCATCCACATAGGGAGATATCCACTCTTCCATTCCCTGATATGAAAAAAAATCACAATAATTGCATTTTCGAAGGCAGAAGGGAAAATGTATATAGAGGCCTATATCTCGCACAAAAAAACCCTCCCTAATTGATCTTGAGTACTGCCATAAAGGCCTCCTGGGGTACCTCCACTGAACCAATCTGACGCATTCTCTTTTTGCCTTCCTTTTGCTTCTCAAGCAGTTTCTTCTTTCTGGTAACATCACCGCCGTAACATTTTGCAAGAACATCCTTACGCAAAGCCTTGACAGTCTCCCTGGCTATTATCTTATTTCCGATGGCCGCCTGTATGGGAATTTCAAACAGCTGTCTCGGTATAACTTCCTTCAGTTTCTGCGCTATTGCCCTCCCCTTGGCATAGGCCTTCTCCCTGTGAACAATGGTGGAAAGAGCATCCACCACTTCTCCGTTCAAAAGTATATCAAGCTTTACTAGATCGGCTTTCTTATACCCGATATATTCATAATCAAAGGAAGCATATCCTCTGGTTCTTGATTTCAATGCATCGAAAAAATCATAGATAATTTCGTTTAGCGGCATCTCATAGGTAATGAGAACCCTGGTGCTTTCAATATACTCCATATGCTTATATTCGCCCCGCCGTTCCTGGCACAACTCCATAATCGCCCCAACATACTCATTGGGCGATATAATCTGGACATTGACCCTGGGCTCCTCGATATACTCCATTTCAACCGGCGGAGGCAGATTGGTAGGATTGGAAACCTCCACCATTTCCCCATTTGATTTCATTACCCTGTATATAACGCTGGGAGCGGTGGTAACCAGATCCAGACCATATTCCCTCTCTAGGCGCTCCTGAACAATTTCCATGTGCAGCAAGCCCAAAAATCCGCAGCGAAACCCGAAGCCGAGGGCTACCGATGTCTCGGGCTCAAACACCAGGGATGCATCGTTGAGCTGCAACTTCTCCAATGCCTCTCTCAAATCTTCATACTTAGCCCCCTCGGCAGGATATATACCACAATATACCATGGGCTGCAGATTTTTATACCCCGGCAAGGCCTCAGAGGCCGGCTTGCCTGCATATGTTATTGTATCCCCCACACGGGTGTCCCTGACGCTTTTAATGCCTGCTGCAATATATCCTACATCACCTGCCCTGAGCTCCTCAACAGGAGTTAAAAACGGGCGGAATACCCCTACATCGGTAACCTCAAATTCCTTGCCGTTGGACATTATCATAATCCGATCTCCCGGCTTGATTGTCCCTTCCTTTACCCGGATATATGGGATAACACCCCTGTAATTGTCATAGAAGGAATCGAATATCAAAGCCCTTAGCGGGGCTTCATCGCTGCCCGCAGGAGGTGGAATCCTCTCAATAATACTCCTCAAAACCGCCTCTATGCCTATACCGTTTTTTGCCGATATAAGAGGGGCATCTTCAGCATCTAGCCCTATAACCTCCTCAATCTGTTTCTTAACCCAATCAGGACGGGCACCCGGCAGATCGATCTTATTTATAACCGGGATAATTTCCAAATTATGCTCTATGGCCAGATAGAGATTGGCAAGGGTCTGTGCCTGAATCCCCTGGGAAGCGTCCACCACAAGCAGGGCTCCCTCGCATGCAGCCAGACTTCTCGATACTTCGTAGGTGAAATCTACGTGCCCCGGCGTATCGATAAGATTCAATATATATTCCTCTCCATCCTCATATTTATAAACCAGGCGCACGGCCTTTGCCTTTATGGTAATTCCGCGCTCCCGCTCCAACTCCATGGTATCCAGTACCTGGGCATCCATCTCCCTTTCACTTAACGTTCCGGTCATCTCCAGCAAGCGATCAGCAAGGGTGGACTTCCCATGGTCAATATGGGCTATGATGCAGAAATTCCTTATCCTTTGCTGTCTCAATTTGGGCATACTCCGTTTTTTTCCTCCTTAAATATTAAATGACATTATTTCAGCTTCCTAATTATAATAATAAATGATATAAAAAAAAGCAACTTAATTTATTATTGCCAGTCTGTCTGCTATATTGCCGGCCATGCTCCGGAGTGCCTTATTAAAGAAGGCGAAATAATCGTCTGTTAAACCGTATTGCTATAATTATACTATATAACCATATTTTTTTAATTACCTTGAAAGTAGCAGCAAAAAATGCTAAAATCTAAATCATGCAAACTTAACAAAAAATTATGAAAACAAAAACTTTTTCCATTTATCGTAGGTATATATAATAATGAAGGTATATTGTAATAAAGTACGTTTTTTCTTAAGCTATAATTGAATTACAGCGAAGCTATAATATACTTTTGAAGTATGTTGAACCCAATGGTGGAAAATTTATTGCGTAGGAGGAACAAACAATTGGAAAACGTTGATAGAGAGAAGTATGAAAAATTTGTGCAGTCACATCCCAAAGGGCACTTCATGCAATCCTTGAAGTGGGCAAGAGTTAAATCAAACTGGCTCAATGAAATAATTACTGTGGAAGACCGGATGGGGAATATCAAGGGCTCGATGAGCTTGTTGATAAGAAAACTCCCTTTCATTAATTATACCATTATGTACTGCCCTCGCGGGCCGGTGTGCGATATTCACGATCAAGACACCATAAAAGAATTGATCGATAAAGCCAAGGAAATAGCCCGCAAGCATAAAAGCTTTGTCCTGAAACTGGATCCCGACATAGAAAAAGATGACACCGAGTTTGTCAGGATTGCAAAAAGGCTGAATATGAAAATTAAGAGCGATGCAAAGGATTTTGAAGGGGCACAGCCCCGGTTCGTCTTCCGCCTTGATCTCAGGGGTAAAACGGAAGAAGAATTGATGGCGGCATTCCACCATAAAGTAAGATACAACATTCGTCTGGCAATGAGAAAGGGAGTTGAAATCAAAATAGGCACAAAGGAAGATATTCCTGAATTTCACAAAATAATGGTTGAAACCGGCTTAAGAGACAATTTTGTCGTAAGGGATGCTTCCTATTTTGAAAAAATGCTTGACTGCCTGGGACCCGATAATATAAGGCTATATTTGGCTTATTATCAGGGAAAAATGCTGGCCGGCACAATTGCCATATTATACGGCAATAAATGCTGGTACCTCTACGGAGCAAGCAGCAATCAGCACAGAAATGTAATGCCCAATTATCTCCTTCAATGGGAGATGATAAAATGGGCACTGGAAAAAAACTGTGATATATACGATTTCAGAGGTGTATCCGGAAATCTTGACGAAAACCATCCCCTTTACGGCTTATATCGGTTTAAGAAGGGTTTCGGAGGTAAATTTACCGAATTTGTTGGAGAATTGGATTATGTGTTTAACCCTTTCATCTACGTCCTGGTTGAAAAATCCGAAGCTATATATCGAAAATTGCGCAGAAGGTTATTCATAATCAAAAATAGAATTGGTCGGAGGTAAAACACTTGCAATGAACAAACTACTAATTGAAAGAAATAAACTATTAAAGAATATTGAAATAATAAAGAAGTATTCCCGGTCAAAAATAATTGCCGTACTTAAAGCAAACGCTTATGGCCTGGGTTTAATTGAATTTGCAAATATTCTCCAACAAAATGGCATAGATTTTTTTGCCGTAACCGATATAAAGGATGCTCTAAAGCTGAGAGAAAATGGTATTTCGGGGCAAATAATTGTTCTTACCCCCACCAACCTGCCTGAAGAAGCCAGGCTTATAATTCAGAACGGAATAATTGCAACTGTCGGTTCCAGGACATCGGCTCTCGTCCTGAACAACGCTGCTTCTTCACTAAGCAAAACCGCCTCTTTCCATTTGAAGATCGATACCGGCTTTGGCAGATTTGGCTTTTTGCCACAGGAGATTCCCGATGTATGCTCTTTTATAAAATCATTGGACAACATCCAGATTACCGGGACCTATTCCCATTTTTCCTATTCGTTTTCAAAAAAATCCAAAACCGCCTATGCCCAGTACAATACCTTCATGGACACCATCGAACAAATGCGGCAAAACGGCTTGGAGCCTGGGTTACGGCATATATGCAATTCATCAGCTTTTTTGTTGTTCCCGGAAATGCATCTGGACGCCGTAAGAATTGGTTCTGCCTTTTTGGGCAGAATTCTTGTGAAAAACACCTATGTCCTTGAAAGAATTGGCTATTTAAAGTCTCGGATTATTGAGACAAAGGAGCTTCCAAAGAATCACAATATCGGTTATGCCAATACGTACAGAACCAAAAAGCCGATCAGAATCGGTATCATACCTATCGGCTACGCAGATGGATTTGGGCTGGTGAAAAGGCGGGATTCCTTCAGACTCAGCGATATACTAAGCTATATATGGAGAGATGTAAGGCTGCTTAGAAAAAAGGATTGGGTTATAGTCAACGGTAAACACGTTAGTATACTGGGCAGAATAAACATCAACAATATTGTCGTAGATCTGACGGATACCGACGCAAAGGTGGGAGATGAAGTCATATTGGACAATATCAATCCACTGCTGGTTGGTATTCATGTGGAGCGGGAATACATATAGTTCCCACGCTCCTAATCAACTATCTGGCTTATGGCCTCGGCCAGGTAGTTAGCAGCCCTCTCGGCTTCCTTAAGGGTAGTCAAATTGCTGCCCACCTCTATCAATATAGCTTTTGTTGATACATGCTGATTATATCGTGAGGGTTTGACATAGACTGGTTTAGCCAACCCTGGATATAATTCATTGACTTTATTGGTCAGCCTCAGAGCAAACTTATAATTCTCCTTCCAATTGGGCCTTTCGGAAAAACCTCCTACATACCCCTGGCCCGTACCGATAACCACAAACAGCTTGGCAACCCTCTCTCCGTTGATATACACTACTTCATCATCGGGACTCTTTGCTCCTTCCCTGTAAGCATTTCGGTGCAAATCTATAAAGATCTTCAAGGATTTATACTCGTTCATGCGTTTTTGTATGGTTTTCAGGGATCTCACATACGCCGTTGCATGATCTCCCTGTTCATGCTCGGTACGATCGTGTAAAACGGGAATGCCTCTGGCTTCCAAATGCTTTGCCAGTACTTCCCCCACCTTAACCACCGTATAGTTCAAATCATCACATCGAAATGCTTCAACTGCTTTATAGGGATTATCGGGATCAGGTTTGTATGCCTCTCTGGAATGAGTATGGTATATCAGTATCTGAGGACCTTCTCCCGTTAATGCAATGGTCCCGAGATCATCCCTGATACCGGATATTTCAATTTTTATTTCCTCTGACATATCGGGTTCATGCTTTAGAAATATTTCCGGAGCATCAACAAGCCGCTCTTCCGAATCTCCTCGAGAAGCGCTGGTTTCTATCGATATGTTGTTCGAAATTCCGCTTAGAAA
Source organism: Clostridiales bacterium DTU074 (assembly GCA_001513075.1). Classification (GTDB taxonomy): domain Bacteria; phylum Bacillota; class Clostridia; order Caldicoprobacterales; family Caldicoprobacteraceae; genus DTU074. The sequence continues at coordinate 16,319 of LFSE01000084.1, forward strand.
GGGCATTTGATAAGCCAAGATATTTCGGGGATCGCCGATTTTGTTAAATACACGCAGGTAAATCTGATGTCCATTTCCATTTTGATCGCTCCCGTCCTGAGATTCCCTGAAATTCCTCATATGTATTTTGCTTATCAGTTGGTAGCCCATAATCAATATCGAAGCCAGGAGCAGTATTATAAATATGTAGTACAACACACTTCTCAGCCGGAAAACTTTGATATGTACCATCCCCCACATTCCCTTCCTTCACCATCTCTATAACATATTCAAATAAAAACCCCAATAGAACGCCGGTATAAATCTCAATTCAAAAAATGTTTTATATCTTCCAGGGTCATATCTTCATGTAAGGCAAGATCCAGGCCATCTGCCAGGACATCAGCTATATAATTGATCATGAGATCTATTTCCTTTGGAGTTACCACCATATCCCCCAACTCCCTGGACACCACCTGCTGTACCACTGTGTCCAGTTGTGTCTCATCCATCCGCTTGAGTGTCTGGTAAAAAGTAGTTTCCGGCCCGGCCTGATCGGTAAATTCATCTATCATAAGCTGTAAACAATCCCGTCCAATAGTATGGGCATAGACTACGGTCGGAACACCTATGGCAATCGTAGGTACTCCAAGAGTATCCCTGTTAAGGCCAATCCGCTTATTTCCTATTCCGGAACCGGGATTTATGCCGGTATCAGCAATCTGTATTGTAGTTCCTATTCTGTCGGTCTTTCGCGACGCCAACGCATCGATGGCTATTACATAATCGGGTTTTATCCTTTGCACAATCCCCATAATTATTTCCCCCGTTTCGATGCCAGTAATACCTAAAACGCCGGGGGCCACAGCACAGACCGATCTTATTCGCTCATCCACCTGATCGGGTATATATTCAAAGATGTGCCTGGTTACCAATATCCTGTCCACAACTTTTGGTCCCAATGAATCGGGTGTTATGTTCCAGTTTCCCAATCCCACCACCAGAATAACGCTGTTCTTGTTAAGGTTCATAAGCGTGCCCAGTTCCTGAGCCAACAGCTTACTGACCGTCTCTTGATACTCCGGATCCCTGTTCCTTATATCCATGGCTTCCAGCGTTATATAATTTCCCTGAGGCTTTCCAAGATTTTCTTCACCCAGAGGCGATAGAATATGAACCCGTGAAATCTTAACACCATCCTTCTCATCTTCATCCACCTTTACCCCCGGTATGTGATACTGATTTTGCTCCTGAAGCACCTCCCTTGCCTCCAAAGCCAGATCCGTGCGTATGTTTCTCATATATCCACCGTCCTTTCAAAACATAACAGTTACAGTCTTGTTATTTAGGGTGACCTTACACCTTTTATTTTATTCTTACTTTCCTAACATAAGCCAGATTTTATTGTTACTTCTTATTTAACCTGAAGAATACTATTTTGGTCATACATGAAGAATATAAGGAAAAACACCTTGAGAAAAGGCTTAGAACCTTTTATTTTTTGTTCTTGCATTACCCATATATTCATGGTAGAATATTTAGCGTTGAATTGCATATAAGGAGGTGATAGCCTTGGCAGTCATCAGATCGTCTATTAAAAGGGCAAGAACCATAAAAGCCAAGACTCTCAGAAACAAAATGATCAGATCCAACATGAGAACCATGATAAAGAAATTTGAAAATCTGTTGGCGAATGGTAACATAGACGAGGCGAAAAATCTGTTTCCGCTGGTTGTGAAAAGAATTGATATGGCAGCATCCAAGGGAACCATTCATAAGAATACAGCCAATCGAAAAAAATCAAGATTAGCCATTCGTTTGAATAAAGCCGTATCTTCACAACAATAACAATGTAAAAGCTTCCGTATTGCGGGAAGCTTTTTGATTTTTATATATTACACATTTTCATAATAAGCATTTCAACCCCTATACGAGCCTGTATTCTACCACTCTTTATACCGTAGTCTGTCTTCAGGCACTCCTCCATTGCCGTTTTCAAATTACTTGCTGTAAAATATCGGCTTTGCTGCAGGCATTTTTTTATGGTATAGGGATGGACATCGATGGCACGGGATATGGCATCTGCCGTTAACCCTTTTTCACTTAAACACTTGCATTGAAATATGGTGCTAATATGTCTGGAAATCATGACCAGTATGGAAAAAATATTCTCCCCTTCGGACAATAGTCTATCAAGAAAATACATGGCTTGCCCGACATTTCTGGTTCCGACGGTCTCAATCAGTTGAAAAATGGTATATTCAGCGGATGGAGTAACTACCGTGTCTATATCTTCTTCTGTGATGTATACATTGTCTCCTATGTAATCAACCAGCTTATTGAGCTCCTTATATATCTTTTCAAGTCTGTTCCCCGCAACATCAATAAAGTGCTGAAGGGCAGCAGACGAGATCTTCTTATTCCTGCGTTTAAGGTTGCTCACAATCCATTTGGCTATTTCATTTTGCTTCAACAGCTGAAATTCAACCACCTGACCCAGCTTCTGAATAGCATTGTACAATGATTTACGCTTATTTATCTTGCCCATACAATAAAAAACCAGACAGGTAGTGTCGGGCAGGCGGGACAGATAAGCTTTCAGCCTGTCTTCATCAAAAGAAGTTCGCGTGCCCATCAAAACCGGTAAATCCTTTACCACTACCAGCCGCTTCTCAGCCATAAATGGCAAAGTTTCACATGCATATATAATATCATCTGCAGTCACGCTGTCTCCGTCCAACACCTGATGATTCAGCGCAGCCATATCCCGGGTAACTATCGCTTGTGTCAGCTGAAGCATGGCTTGTTCTTTTACATACTCTTCTTCACCGTAAAATAAGTAAAGCCTGTCGAACTGTTTTTTCTTTATATCGTTGAATATTTCCCTATACCCTTTTTTCATATATTATACCCCTGCCCTCATCCATATATTTTGATTATATCCGATTCTATTTGGTTAAACAAGTTGACACAGCCCTTATTTTTTTGTATATTAATTCCACATACATTATAATAATTCATCCTGTTTCAGTAACGGAGGCGGAAAAAATGAAGTCTTATTTCACGCAAGAAACCAGCTTTTTCGGAAGCACAAACCCACGGGAGCTTCTCAACAGGTACGGCAGCCCGTTGTATGTATATAACGAAAGGATACTGAGAGAACGCTGCAAAGAAATTCTCAATATGGTTTCCTATTCGAAATACAGGGTCAACTACTCGGCAAAAGCCAATTCAAACCTTCACCTGCTTAAAATTATTCACCAGGAAGGACTTAATGCAGATGCGGTATCATCCGGTGAAATATATATTCTTGAAAAGGCGGGATTCAAACCCCAGGAAATACTTTTCACAAGCAATAATATATCGGGAGAGGAAATGGAATTTGTAATCAATAAAGGCATTACGATAAGCGTTGATTCAATATCCCAACTTATTCAGTATGGGAAGATTAACCCAGGCGGCAGAGTTGCCGTTCGTTTCAATCCGGGTACAGGCGCCGGTCACAACGAAAAAGTTATTACAGCCGGAAACAACACCAAATTTGCCGTTCATCCTGATTCCATACCCGAGGTCAAGCATATACTGCATAAATATAACCTGAAGCTAATAGGCATCAACCAGCATATAGGATCTTTGTTCATGGAATCAAAACCATACATTGAAGCTGCAAAATCGCTTCTCTCCATCGCAGAAAATTTTAAGGATTTAGAGTTTATTGATTTTGGTGGTGGTTTTGGTATCCCGTACCGGAAGCAGGCAGGAGAAGAAAGATTGGATTTAAAAACCTTGGGAGAGCAGCTGACCAGTTTGATTTACGATTGGA
>LFSE01000122.1 GCA_001513075.1 Clostridiales bacterium DTU074
CTTGAGAAGGTTGGTTCCTGGTACAAGATCAAGTACGGAAGCAAGACAGGTTATGTCAGCGGTCAATATATAAAACTGTCATCTGGCAGTCCTTCACAGGGGCAGAACACTAAAACTGGCATCGTAACCGCCAGTGCCTTGAATGTGCGGTCAGGGCCGGGAACTGGTTACAGCAGAATCGGCTATCTTACAAAAAACGCCAAAGTGGAAATAATAGGCCAGAGCGGTTCCTGGTATAAGATCAAATTTGCTAACGGCACCGGATACGTAAGCAGTAAGTATATAAAGACATGATGTAGGTGCGGGACAACAAACAATATATCGGATGCACTGCTAATTGAATCGGATTTAAGAGTCCGTTAATACAATCGGTTTATAGGAGAAAGCCATAATCAGACAAAAAATGCGTAGGCGCTTGTTTATCGCGGCCTACGCATTTTTTATTGCTTCATAATCATTATGGAGTGTTGATGTATCATCATTCGTTATTGACAACTCCGCTGTTGTCACCATATAGGAAATTGTGGAGAAGTTCCCTGTTCTTTTCCAGGTCCGGAACCAGCACCGCCATACCCCTAATTCGCTGAGATTTGAAGGTGCCATTAACAGGAATTCTGTATTGAATTATATCCTTACTTTTGAACCCCAAGACCGAAGCACCCAGTTTTAATATTTCTGTTGTGGGCATGTTTGTTTCAACATAAGGTAGTACGGTTGCTACAAGGCCGGGAAGCTTTAAAGGATTTATCGTTTTAACCTTCTTAAACAGTTGGGTCAGGATGGTCCTTTGCCTTTCGGTCCTTTCAAAGTCCGCATGTCCCACCTTTCGGATTCGGGCGTATGCCACAGCCTGTCTGCCATTTAGCGTTTGTGGACCGGCTTCGGTTATAAGGGGGGAAGGTTCGGTGTCTTTGTTGAGTCGGTTGAGCTCATTCAGAGCTGAGTTTAAGTATTTGATTTCCTCTTTTTTGACATCTATGGTTACCCCGCCGACCTGATCGATGATCTTCTCCAGACCAAAGAAGTCGACTGTAGCGTAATATTGAATATCAAGATTGAAATTGGTATTCACTGTTTTTATAGCAAGGGTGGGCCCGCCAAATATGTAAGCGGTATTTATTCTATTGTCCTCCCTTCCGGGAATGGAAACATACATATCACGCATTAATGAAGTCAATTTGATGGCTTCATTTTTTTTGTCGATAGTTGCTATCATAATCGTGTCGGAACGGGAATTCTGGTTCTTGGCCCTTGAATCCAGACCAAAGAGGAGAACGTTGACCACGCCCGTTTCCTTGGAATCAGGAGCAGTATCGGAAATTCCCAGATCTTCTCTGGACGGCTTTCTGTCGGTAACTTGAGGTTCTGAAGAATCCGTGGAATTCGAAGGATCAATGAAAGAATTTCTCTGAATTTGATCCAGGAGATAATATATATAGCCGGCCGTTCCGATCAAGAATGCAAGAAGTATTAACAGAACGCTAATGACAATTTTCTTCATTTTTCCTTTTTTCACACCAATACCCCCATAGGTTGTTTTAGTAGCTTATAACATTATTGTATAAAGCAGCTAATAAGTCAATAGAAATGAAAAGAATTTACAAAATGTTAAAAGAAATGAATATATGTGAAAAATAAAAGTAAATATCACAAAAAATATTTATAAAAAATGTATAATTTTGATAATGTTTTGAAAAAACCCTTTGTGGTATCAATAGATATAAAGGGAGGAATCAGGAATGAACGGTACATTTTTGGCATTTATGGTATTTCTGGAGGGTTTGGCGTCCTTCCTTTCTCCGTGTATTTTACCTCTTATACCGGTTTATATGGCATATTTTGCGGGGCAGACTGCCGATGAGCTTATTCAGCAACGGCCCGACTCCTATCGGTGGATTGGCTTAAATGCTCTTGCTTTTGTTTTGGGTTTTTCATTTGTATTTATAAGCATGGGGGCAGCAGCCAGCTCCATTGGGAGGTTTTTTATAGCATATCGGGATATTATAAGAAGGATAAGCGGGGTTTTAATCATTCTCTTTGGTCTGTTTCACATTGGCCTTATATCCATAGGGTTATTGAATCGGGAAAAGCGGCTGAACATCAAGTTAAAAGATCCGGGTATTGTTATGTCATTTGTAGTTGGTTTGGGATTTGGACTTGGATGGACCCCTTGTATTGGTCCTATGCTTGCATCGGTACTAATTTTAGCCGGTCAGGCTGATACAATTGCCAAGGGTACGGCTTTATTGGCGATTTATAGCGCGGGCCTGGGATTGCCCTTTGTAGTATTGGCTTTTGGCATCAAAGCGCTTTGGAGACCACTGAGAAAATTGTTCAAATATATGAATATAATTCGGGCGGTAAGCGGAGGCTTGCTGATAGTCATTGGAGTATTGATCTTTTTTAACAGATTGGATTTTATTGGAGGTTTTTGATGCAACCAAAACGCTTGTTTAATTTTGCAATTACGCAGAAAGGATGATATTAATAGTGAAAAGAATGTTCATGGTTATCATTGCAGTATTTCTGATATCCAGTATTTTTTTGACAGCTTGCGCTAATAATAAAGACGGGAATATAAATGAGCAGCCCCAAAACTTACCTGAAGAAGAACCTTCCGATTCTGAGAAGCAACCTTCAATACCTTCCGCAGAAGACAAGCCATCCGATTCCACGGACCAATCATCAATACCTTCTGAAAATGGCGAAAAAGCTGAAATGTCGCCCGATGATATTCTGGAAGGCATTTTTTATGTTGAAATCAATGTCCCGTTGCAGGACTTTGAAGTCGTCGATCTGAATGGAAATAAAGTGAAGCTGTCAGATTATCAGGGCAGCATAGTGTTTTTGAATTTTTGGGGGACCTGGTGTCCGCCCTGTCGCGGTGAAATGCCGCATATGGAGCAGTTTTATAAAGAATACAGGGATAAAGGCGTTGCTTTGCTGGCGGTAAGTCCTACATCGGTTGAACTTCGGGGCGGAAAAGATGCCGAAGAGGCTGAAAGGAGGGTACGGGATTTTATCGAAAGCAACGGATATACATTTCCCGTGTTGCTGGATAAGGATGATAAGGCCTGGGCAATTTATCAGCAGGGCGGGGTCCCTGTCAATTATATAATTGACAGGGAAGGGATAATCAGATATCTTAAAATGGGAGCCTTTTCAAGTAAGGAAGAGATGGAACGCTTTGTTAAGGCTATTGAAGCCATTCAAGACTGAAGTGCTGTTCATGTTAGGTATTTAACAGCGTTAGGAGAGATCTTTTTGAAACCGGGAAAGCTTTATATTTGTGCAACGCCAATCGGCAATATGGAGGATATAACCTTGAGGGTTCTCCGCACTCTTAAGGAAGTGGATTATATTGCCGCTGAGGATACAAGGCATACTCTGAAGCTATTAAATCACTATGGCATTAACAAACCTCTGGTAAGCTATCATCAGCATAATCAACAGAAGCGAGGGGGATATATCATCGAACTGCTGGAACGGGGACATGACATTGCGCTGGTATCTGATTCGGGGATGCCGGGTATATCTGATCCCGGGACTCAGCTGGTCGCAATGGCTCGTGAAAGGGACATACCCGTTACGATTGTTCCGGGACCTACGGCCTGCGTATCCGCCTTGGTTCTTTCAGGGCTGAACGCCGAACGGTTCGTGTTTGAGGGTTTTCTTCCAAAAACAAAAAAGGTAAGGGAGCAAAGATTGGGACAGCTGAAGGAAGAAGAGCGCACCATTGTTCTGTATGAAGCACCCCACAGATTGGTTGCTACACTGGAGGTTTTGCTGGATAAGCTGGGAAACAGGAAAATAGCAGTGGTCAGAGAACTGACAAAAATTTATGAAGAAGTTTTGGTTATGAACCTTCAGGATATGCTGTTGTTCTTCCAGCAACATCCGCCGAAAGGTGAAATAGTGCTGGTGATAGAGGGGTTTAAGGCTCAGGATTCAAAGACCAGGGTTTGGGATGTTTCTGTACAGGACCAAGTAAAACAGTACATGGAGGAAGGACTTGACAAAAAGGAGGCCATAAAACGTGTAGCCAAAGAACGAGGTCTGCCCAAAAACCAAGTTTATAAGATGCTAATTACCTAATAAATAGTAAAAGACGGTACGCTGCCGTCTTTTACTTGAAAAGTATATTTAGGACATTTTTGATAATTCTTCCAAACAGTTTTTGCATATGTTTTTACCCTTGTAAGTTTCGACATCTCGAGCATTGTCGCAAAAAATACATGCGGGCTCATATTTCTTTAATATGATATGCTCATTATCGACATAAATCTCCAATGCATCTTTTTGTTCAATACCGAGAGTACGGCGAAGTTCAATAGGGATTACAACTCTTCCTAGTTCATCCACTTTGCGTACAATTCCCGTTGATTTCATTTCTGTTTCCTCCTCCTTAACAAAATTCGACACCAATCACGTTAATTATATTACCAATAATACCAATAAAAGTCAACCCTTTTTTGAGTAACAGGAAGCTTTTATCGGCTTGTTCCTGTTGTCCGGGATTTGCTTGTCTCCCGTTCTAATAAACAAATTATACTCATATGCATTAGAAAGGCCTGCTGATATGGAGGAATTATGGTAAACGGAATATGGGTATTATTAATATTGATAGGGCTTGTGGTTTCGGTTTTCAATGGAAAGCTGGAAGCCGTTACCCAGTCGGCCCTTGACAATGCAAAATATGCCGTTGAGCTATGCCTTGGTTTTATAGGAATTTACGCGCTTTGGTTGGGTTTAATGAAGGTGGCTCAGGAATCCGGCTTGGTAAGTAAAATTGCCGAAAAATCGCAAAGAATAATGAGATTGCTTTTTACGGGTATTCCCTTACGGCATCCGGCTTTAGGGGCGGTGACCATGAATATTATTGCCAATATGCTCGGATTGGGGAATGCGGCTACCCCGTTGGGAATAAAGGCAATGAAAGAGCTGCAAAAATTAAATCCCAGAAAGGATACGGCTACCGATGCAATGTGCATGTTTCTTGCCATAAACACTTCTTCGGTTCAGCTTATTCCAACGACAGTAATAGCGCTTAGGAGCGCTGCAGGCTCAAGCAATCCTACTGAGATTATAGGTACAGCCCTTATCGCTACCATCTGTTCAACAGCCGTTGCCATTATTGCTGTAAAGATTATGCAGCGCTTCTTTTAATACTGGAAACAAAATTATGTCATTGCAGAATGCGGTTCGGTTATGCTTGGACGAAGGGTGTTTTGCTGAGAATGAAGAATTGGGGGACGTCAATTGTGATGGAAATCATAAAACTAATTTCATCCTATGCAATACCGGTTTTTATTTTTATTGTGCTGGGATACGGATATATTAAAGGTGTTAAAGTATATGATGTATTTATAGAAGGAGCCAAGGAGGGCTTGACCACCGCGTTAAGGGTGCTTCCGTATATGGTGGCCATGTTTGTTGCCATTGGTATATTCAGGGCTTCCGGAGCAATGGATGTTCTGATTGCTATTGTAACACCGGCAGCCGGCTTGTTTGGGATTCCTGTACAAATTCTTCCCCTTGCCATCATACGACCCTTGTCAGGGATTGCATCCACCAGTATGCTGGCAGAAATTTTGAGAATATACAGCCCCGATTCTTACCTGGGACGACTTGCATCAACTATGATGGGCTCTACTGAAACCATATTTTATACAATATCGGTATATTATGGATCAATAGGGGTAAAGAAGATCCGATATACCCTGTGGGCAGCTCTGTTGGCCGATTTGGCCGGTCTTATGGCATCCATTCTGATATGTAATCTGGTGTTTGACAAATAGGGATTGTCAATATAAAATCAATAATTGATATAATAATGCATATGTTAAAATGGAGGTCATTTATGAAGATCAGTGTTTATGCCATACCGGCCAGCGTTGAAGAACGGGAATTGAAAGAGCGTATTGCCGTCGTTGTAGACGTTCTCCGGGCTGCAAGTACCATTGTTACCGCTTTAAACAACGGGTGCAAGGAAATAGTTCCCACGGCAGAGATCGAGGAAGCCATTATGTTGGCAAAAAATTATGAGAAGGATACTTTTCTTTTAGGAGGGGAAAGAAATGCCGTGATGATAGACGGATTTGACCTCTCAAATTCTCCCCATGAATACACGCCGGAGGTGGTGGAAGGACGAACCATATTAATGACTACCACTAACGGTACCCGGGCAATACGAAAGGTCAGCGATGCAAAGGAGGTCATTATCGGAAGCTTTTTAAACGCTGGGGCGGTGGCCAGGTATATTTGGCAGCGGGGTGTCGATGTTGTATTTGTATGCGCGGGAACCGACAGAAAATTTTCACTGGACGATATACTGGCGGTAGGGGCCATGCTTGATATGCTGGAAAGTATGAACGCTGAAATGGAGATGGATGATCTGGCTTTAGTAAGCCTGCATTTGTACAGATCATATAAGGGCAATTTGAAAAAAGCACTGGAAAGCGCCTGCCATTACAAAAATCTTGTCAGAGCGGGATTTGAAAAAGATGTTGACTATTGTGTCAAAATGGATCTGTTCCCTATAGTTCCGGTTTACAAGGAAGGAATTATAAAAATAGCACAAAACTTCTGACGTCTGTAAAACATAATTTGGCTTTATCTGTCAAAAGCATAAAACGGCTATATACTCTCTTCTCCTCTTATTTCCTGGCAACAGAACCTCATTTCCATCCCTGTAGAATGCTCCTCGGGCACATTATAAAATTATTATTTGATAATGGAAAAAAGACGCGGAAGGGTATATAATAAAATTATGAATTTTCGTATATAGCCGAATACAACAAATCACTTCAGTCAGACACATAATTTTTTTCATTATAATAACGAGGCCGGGGGGTGTTTATAAAAAATGAAAAAAGGGATTAACATCTGGTCATTTCAATCTGGCATGACAATAGCCGAATGCATAGCCATGGCCAATGATGCCGGCTATGACGGAATTGAGCTGAGCCTGGATGAAGAGGGGGAGCTCAGCCTAAACAGCGGTGAAAAGGAAGTATTGAGAATCAAAAGAATTGCAGAAGACGAAGGAATAGAAATAGCCAGCCTGGCAACCGGCCTATACTGGAAATATCCAGTTACCAGTTCTGATCCCGGGATCAGGCAAAAATCCAAGGACATTGTGAAAAAGCAGCTGGCGATAGCTGCATACTTGGGGACAGATGGTATTCTGGTGGTACCGGGGGCTGTTGCGGGTTTCGACCCGAAGGGTGAAGTGGTGCAATACGATGTGGCCTACAACAGAGCATTGGAAGCATTTACTGAGCTCAAGGCCGAGGCCGAGTCGGCGAAAATCAGTATATGCCTTGAAAACGTATGGAACAAATTCTTGCTGTCTCCTCTTGAGATGAGAGATTTTGTTGACAAAATCAACAGTCCGTATGTAGGCGTCTATTTAGATGTTGGAAATATAATATATACCGGGTATCCGGAGCATTGGATAAGGATATTGGGCAAGCGTATCAGGAAGGTACATTTCAAGGATTTCAGAAGAAGCGTTGGTACGCTGGAAGGCTTTGTGGATCTACTGGCTGGAGATGTAAATTTCCCCGAAGTGATACGAGCCCTAAATGAGGTAGGATATGATGACTACGTCACTGCTGAAATGATACCTAATTATACTTATCATACAAATCAGATTATATACAACACATCCAGGTCCATGGATAGGATCCTGGGGCGATAAAGAGAAAAGGAGGATGAAATGATATGTTAAAAGCGGGCCTGATAGGGATAGGTTTTATGGGAAGAGGACACCTTGACAATTACATAAGATTAGAATCGGAAGGTTTACCGGTTAAATTGGTGGCAATATGCGATATAGATGAGGAAAAGTTTGGGGATAAGTTTGTGGAAGGCAATATAGATGTGGGCAAGACCAGGTATGATTTCTCAAAGTATACCCTGTATACCGATATAGATGAAATGCTGGAAAAAGAGGAACTGGACTTTGTCGATATTGCTTTACCCACCTATCTTCATGCCGAAGCTTCGATAAAAGCCCTTAATAAAGGTATTCATGTACTGTGCGAAAAGCCCATGGCCCTCACGGTCGAGGAATGCCGGCAGATGATAGAGGCTGCAGAGAAGAACAACAAAAAACTGATGATTGCCCAGTGTTTGCGCTTCTGGCCAGAGTATGAATACTTGAAGGAATGCGTTGAGACCAATAGGTTTGGCAAGGTTTTAAGCGGGTATTTTTTCAGAGGTGGTTCTACCCCCAGATGGTCATATCAAAACTGGCTGCTTAAGAAGGAGAAGAGCGGCGGTGTGATCCTGGATCAGCACGTTCATGATGTGGATATGATAAATTGGCTGTTTGGCGTTCCGAAAGCCGTTTCCACCATAGCAAGAAATGTCATCCCGGGCAGCGGATACGATATTGTATCCACCAGATATATCTATGACGACGGCAAGGTTATAACTGCAGAGGATGATTGGGTACTCAACGGTGATTTCGGTTTCGATATGATATACCGGGTTAACTTTGAAGGCGGCAATATTGTGTTTGAGAAAGGGGCGATAAAGGTCAACCCGAATGACGGGAAAGCCTTCGTGCCCGACCTGCCAAAGGAGAATGGCTATTACCGGGAGATGAAATATTTTATAAACGCCTTGCTCAACGATACTTCCATTGAAGTGGTTCCACCCGAAAGTACCATGGAGACCATACGAATTGTAAGAGCCGAGATTGAATCGGCTGATAAAAACGGAGAATTTGTTGAGTTATAATCAATCGAATTTAAATGACCGGCTCTCATTTTAAATCGCCATAGGCTGTGGAGAGCCGTTAACTTTTTTTGAAAGCCCCATCTTTGAATTGAAAAGGGGTTATTGGCTGGCTATAAGCATTAACAGGCTTGCAAGGGACATGCCAGATTTTGCAAAAGGAGCAAGGTAAATTGCTGGCTATAAGAATTAACAGGGGGAAAGGCAAGCATGAAAAGAATAAATCTTAATAAAGGCTGGTGGTTGAGGGAAGCGCCGCTTAGCTGGGGTAAAGATATGGCCGGCTATATATCAAAACAGGAGGATGGCTGGTATAAGGATCTTAAGCTGCCTTGTGATGTTCATATGCCGCTTATTCAGGCGGGCGTGATAAAGGATCCGGTTCTTTCCGATTACTGTTTTGAAGCAGAATGGATAGAAAACCGTTCATGGTGGTTTAAAAAAACGATAGATGGTGCCGAATTTGATCCCGCTTGTGATATTGCAGAGCTGGTCATCGAATCCCTTGACGTACACGGCGATATCTTTTTCAACGGGGTTTATCTTGGGCATCATGCCAGCGCTTTCTATCCGTTTAAGAGGGATGTGAAGGAGTTTATCCGTCCCGGCGAAAATGAGCTGCTTATCAGGCTCACGTCGGGCTTGGAAAGGGTCAGTGATGCGGATCTTGCAGAAATTGACCACGCCGTATGTACCGAAGATAGTAATGGATGTCCTGAGCGCGGCGATAAGCGTCGTGCATTTGTACGAAAACCCACCTATGTATATGGCTGGGATTGGTGTCCCCGGATCGGTACCTGCGCCATAGCCAAAAATGTATATATCGATTGCCACAGAACTGCGGCGATTCGGAACGTTTCGGTTGAAACGGCGGATATTGGTGTTCCCGCGAAACTGAGGATGGAAGTGGAGATCGAGCTGTTGGATATAGCCAGAACCGCCGATGCGGATATTTATGTCAGAGTATCCAAAGACGGACGGATCCATGCCGAAGCTCACAAGAGGGATGTACTGCTGTGTTCCGGTCTTAATTACATAGGCTTCGACATATATATTGACAAGCCGGAGTTGTGGTGGCCCAATGGCATGGGCGAACAGCCCCTCTATTTAATTGAGGTATGGGGAGAATGCAGGGGCAACGTATTTTCGTGGCCGGCCTTCAAATACGGGATACGCACCATAGGCTTGGATACAAGCCGGGTTGATGAAAAAAACAGGAATTTTGTATTGGTGGTTAACGGTAAACCGATCTTCTGTAAGGGGGCCAACTGGATACCCGCCGATTCCATTTATGCCCGGGTCACGCCCGAAAAATACGAGGCCCTGGTGCTGGAAGCCAAGAATGCCAACTTCAATATGCTTCGCGTATGGGGAGGCGGCTTGTATGAAAGGGACGAGTTTTACGATGCCTGCGACAGATACGGCATTTTACTGTGGCACGACATGATGTTTGGGTGTTCAACCTTTCCTGATCACCTTGAGAGCTTTCGGGACCTTGTGGGGCGGGAACTGGATTATCAAACCAGGCGCCTGGGAAGCCGCACCTGCATAGCCCTGTTCTGCGGAAACAACGAGAACCACTGGATATTTACCGGCAAGGGATTTGCAGACTCGGTTAAGATGAAGCATGATAAACAGTACGGCCTGTATATTTCAAATAACATGATGCCGGAATATATCCGCAAAAACTGTCCCTGGGTTCCGTATTGGAATTCGTCTCCCTATGGCGGCCATGAACCGAATGCCGATAACGTTGGAGACGTTCATCACTGGCATGCCTGTATGATGAATCCGAATATGGCTTTTCGAATTGAACCAAAGGAATATGACAAGATACAGGCGCGCTTTGTCAGCGAATATGGCTATCCTGGGCCGTGTTCGATGGAAACCATAAGGGAATATTTTGACGGGAAACCTGTTGAACGAGGGAGCAGGGTGTGGAACCTTCACAACAATACATTTGAAAAATTTACGGTAAATGCGGGTATAGAAAAGCATTATACCGATCATGAGCTGGAACTCGAGGAATACATTCTTTATGCAGGAATGGTACAGTCGCTTATGCTCCAGTATTCCCTTGAGAGCATACGCTTTAAAACATTTTGCGGAGGCGGCTTGTTTTGGATGTACAATGACTGCTGGGGCGAGGTGGGCTGGACGATAATTGATTACTATCTGAGGAGGAAGATATCCTTCTATGGTGTAAAACGGGCCTTTGAACCGGTAAAACTCATTCTCCGCCAGAGGGATGGAAAGATAATTGTGATGGGATGCAACGATACAGGTGATGACATAAGTATTGACCTGAGGGTTGGATGGGTAACTTTTGATGGAACCGAAGATGATTCCCAGGTGGTACCTGTTACTCTGCCGGCTAACAGCCGAACCGTACTGTATACCTTGGAACAAGCCGACCATGATATTTATACCGGCGTCTATTATGCAAGGGCCGATAACGGCTGCATAAGCCCTGGTATACTGCGAGCTGCCGACACCAGAAGGCTAAAACTCTGTCCTCCAAAGCCTCCAAAGCTGAGCATTATGGCCGTGAGAAATGATGGGGGTGACCTGCTGATAGATATCAAAGCCGATACCTATTGCCACGGGGTTTATCTGGCTCCCACCTCCGATTGGAAGTTGTCTGACAACTATTTTGATATGCTTCCGGGGGAAATACGGAGTATCAGGGTTTACGGAGGCGCCGGAAAAGAGTTTGAGCTTAAGACGGTTGGATTGGATTTCGGTTCGTATTAGTAGCGGTCAGATGATGCGGATTAAGGCGGCTTGGAATAATATTCTTCAAAAGGTTTCCCGATCGAAGATACTAACTTGACATATTGGGGAATACTATAGTATATTATTATAAAATAATAAAACTATAAATAATAAAACGATAAACGCGATGAAGGGAAGAGTAGATGGGAGATGATGTCCCCAGAGAGCCGGGGAAGGTGAGAGCCGGTGGCGGAGTTTCCCGTTGAAGATGGCCCCGGAGCGGAGCGGTCGAAAGGATGAGTAGGCCCGTACGGAGGGTCCCGTTATTGATGCAGGTGATGATGGTCACCGATAGAGTGTTTCACCATAAGGTGGAACAAGTAGGGTGGTACCGCGAAGGATGCCCCTCGCCCCTATGCCGGAGCGAGGGGTTTTTTACATTGAGGAACTGTAAGATATTTGAGCCTTTGATGATTGACAAACAGAACCGGAACCCGCCTGAAACGCCGTATGTCAGATTATAATGCTTAGCGAAAGCTATGTTAAGCTGCTGCAAATTATTTATTGCGGATGCAAGAGAGTTAAAAATTCAAAGAAGGAGGTTTTTATATGTCCGAGAGAAAAACCTACTATATCACAACCCCGATATACTATCCCAGCGATAAGCTTCATATCGGCCATTCCTATACAACGGTGGCGGCCGATGCAATGGCTCGTTTCAAAAGGCTTACGGGATATGACGTGATGTTTTTGACCGGTACCGATGAACACGGTCAAAAGATAGAACGGCTGGCCAGGGAAAAGGGGGTGCCCCCCAAGGAATACGTTGATCATATTGTGGCGGGTATAAAAAAGCTGTGGGAGATAATGGACATATCTAACGACGATTTTATACGCACAACCGATGAGCGGCACAAGAAAGTGGTGCAGAAGATATTCAAGAAGCTGTATGATCAGGGAGATATATATAAAGGTGTATACAGGGGTTGGTACTGTACTCCCTGCGAGTCGTTCTGGACTCAGCGACAGCTGGTAGACGGAAATTGCCCCGATTGCGGCAGGGGTGTGGAACTGGTTGAGGAGGAAGCCTATTTCTTTAAGCTGTCTAAATACCAGGACCGGCTTATCGAGTATATCGAAACCCATGACGAATTTATACAGCCGGCGTCCCGCAAGAATGAAATGTTAAACAATTTTCTGCGCCCCGGCTTGGAAGATCTGTGTGTGTCCCGCACCTCATTTAAATGGGGAATACCCGTATCCTTTGATGATAACCATGTTATATACGTATGGATAGATGCTCTTTCCAACTATCTGACTGCCCTGGGCTATATGACCGATAATGATGAAAAGTACAAAAAGTATTGGCCGGCCGATGTTCATCTTGTAGGCAAAGAAATCGTCAGGTTTCATACCATCATATGGCCGATAATGCTGATGGCCCTTGGCCAGCCCTTGCCCAAACAAGTGTTCGGCCACGGCTGGCTGGTGCTGGACGGAGGCAAGATGTCCAAATCCAAGGGGAATGTGGTGGACCCGGTGGTGCTGGTACAGCGCTACGGAGTGGATGCCGTCCGCTATTTTCTGTTAAGGGAGGTGCCCTTTGGTGCCGATGGCGTTTTTTCCAACGAAGCGCTGATAAACAGAATCAATTCGGATCTCGCCAATGATTTGGGCAATCTTCTGAGCAGAACAGTGGCCATGATAGATAAATATTTTGATGGTTTGCTTCCTGCTCCCGGTGAACGGGCTGACGTGGATGCCGAGTTGCAGAAGCTGGCAGTTGAAACACCCGGCAGGGTGGAGACCATTATGAACAGGCTTGAGTACAGCAATGCGCTGGCTGAGATATGGAAGCTAATAGGCAGGGCAAATAAGTATATAGATGAGACCACTCCGTGGATTTTGGCGAAGGATGACAGCAGGCGTTCCAGACTGGCTACCGTACTGTATAATCTGGCCGAATCCCTAAGGTTTATTTCGGTATTGATAAGCCCATTCCTGACACGAACACCCGACAAGATTCGACAGCAGTTGGGGATAGAAGATAAGAGCCTGACAACTTGGGACAGCCTGTCAGAGTTCGGCAAACTGCCGGCGGGAATCAGGGTACAGCGCGGTGAGGCGGTATTCCCAAGGCTGGATGTGGATAAGGAGCTTAAGGCGCTGGAGGAATTACAGGGAACAAGCGAACAGGCGGTTGATGAGAAGAATGCTGCTGATAATAAGGAAGCGTCTCATATCGCAGCCGAACAGCAGGATAAAAAGGAAGAGCAGGAGGCTGCGGAAATAACCATAGATGATTTTGCCAAGCTGGATCTCAGGGTTGCCAGGGTGATAAACGCCGAGCCAGTAAAAAAGACTGATAAGCTGTTAAAACTCACCCTGGAGGTGGGCAACCAGACCCGTCAGGTGGTATCGGGGATTGCAAAGTATTATAAGCCAGATGAGCTGATCGGGAAAATGGTTATACTGTTAGCCAATCTAAAGCCTGTAAAACTGAGAGGGGAACTGTCCCAAGGGATGATCCTTGCCGCTACAGATGATAGCGATAATCTGGCTCTGCTTACGGTGGACAGGGAAATTCCCGGCGGTTCCAAGATAAGCTAGACAACAAAAGGAATAGAGGGAGTAAAAAATGCTGTTTGACAGCCATGCTCATTTAGAGGATGAAAGATTTGATCAGGATCGGGATGAACTGATTCGCGGCTTGCCGGGAAGGGGTGTGAGCCACGTTGTAAATGTGGGCTCCACCCTGGATACTTCCCGCATGTCGGTGGAGCTGGCGGCTATGTACCCTGTTGTTTATGCTGCAGTGGGAATTCATCCCCATGAGGTTGCGAAGATGACATATGATGATCTGAACCGGCTTGAAGAGTTGGCCGGCAGGCCGAAGGTTGTGGCAATCGGGGAGATCGGCCTGGACTATTATTACGATTTTTCCCCAAGGGAACTTCAAAGGCAGTGGTTTGCTAAGCAGATAGAGCTGGCCTATAATTTGAAACTGCCGGTAATAATCCACAACCGGAATGCTCATGCCGATGTATTGGATATATTGACGTCAAAGAAGGACAGAATACTGGGCGGCATTATGCATTGCTATTCGGGAAGTTGGGAAATGGCCAAGAGATTTTTGGATCTGGGTTTTTACATCTCGTTGGGGGGGCCGGTTACCTTCAAAAACGCCAAAAAACCGGTGGAAGTGGCAGGCAAGGTGCCGTTAGATCGGCTGCTCATTGAGACCGATAGCCCCTATCTTGCCCCTGTTCCTTACCGCGGCAAAAGAAACGATCCCGGTCTTGTGAAGCTGGTAGCCGAGAAAATTGCTGAAATTAGGGGGATGGAGCTAGACAGTATAGCCCGTATTACATCTGCTAACGCAAAGATGATCTTTGGAATCAATGATTGAAGGGGCTTATGAATTAACAGCTGAAGGAGATGGAAAATGAACAACTATGTATATAAACTAGGAAATGCTTTATATATCAACCTGACCAATCGCTGCACAAACCGTTGCCGGTTTTGCGTACGCAATAAATGTTCGGGGGTAGGTGGGTATGATCTGTGGCTTGACAGGGAGCCTACACCCCAGGAGGTTATCGATAGGATCGATGCTCCCTCAAAGTACAACGAGATAGTGTTCTGCGGATATGGCGAGCCTATGGTGAAGCTTGATGAAATAATAGCTATTGCAAGAGTTCTTAAGGAGAAAGGGGCCAGGATAAGAATCAATACCAACGGCCAGGCGAATCTATACCACGGTAAAAATGTCGTGCCCGAGCTGGAAGGGCTTGTGGATGCGATATCGATAAGCCTTAATGCCCCTACCGCAGAAAAGTATGACCAGCTATGTCATTCCATATATGGCGCTGAAGCCTTTGATGCCGTTTTGGACTTTGCCAGGGAATGCGTTAAAATTATTCCCAAAGTTGTATTTACCGTGGTGGATATCCTGCCGCCGGAGGATATGGAAAGATGCCGGAGAATTGCTGAGCAGATCGGTGCAGAGTTTAGGGTAAGGGGAATGATGAGATAAAAAATACGACAGAGAGCTGCTTTTCAAAGCAGCTCTCTGTCGTATTTGGGTATTTTATTTATAGTATTCGGAGAATATTTTTTTTGCCATTTCAAGCTTAACTCCGCCCTGGCCGGCCGGGACTTCCAGTGAAATACAAACCAGAAGCGGATTGTCTGTCTCCAGTGTAAATCCTACAAACCATCCGATTTCACTTTCTTTATCGCTTCCTGTCTGAGCGGTACCGGTTTTACCGGCAATGGTGAGACCGGGTATTCTAACCTGGTGAGCGGTACCGGTGGGATTTTCCACCGTATCTATCAGCATGGGAAGCAGGGTCTCTATATGCGGCTGCGGGATGACATCTTCCTTCCACATCTTCGGTTCCATGGATTCAATTGTCTCACCCGAAGGCGAGCGGATTTCCTTTATGAGCTGGGGAAGTACCATATTGCCCTGGTTATAAAAGGCTGTGTACATGGCCGCCAGCTGGAGGGGGGTGATCAGCATTTCTCCCTGTCCGTAACTGCTGTTGGCCAGCAACGGTTGGCTCCATTTGGTCGAAGGGTTTTTAAGCTGTGAGTTCTTAACCGACAGCGTAAAGGGAATGGGGTCGCCAATCCCGTACCGGTGAGCCAGGGCCTCGAAGTTTTCATAGCCCAGCTTTAAACCGGTCCATGCAAAGAATATGTTATCCGACCATATGATGGCATTGTGAAGGTTTACCTCACCCGGTGGATGGGGAACCCTTTTTATGGGCGGGGCGCTCCACTCCGGTGATGGAATCCATTCTTCATTTTGGGCTTCGACCACTGCCGTTTGTGGATCGATGGTACCCGTTTCAAGGGCCATGGTTGCTGTAAAGGGTTTAAATGTGGAACCGGGGGGATACAGGCTCTGTATGCCTCTGTTGATCAGCGGATGTGCCGGGTCTTCGGAGATGGCTTTCCATGCAGAAGCCGAAAGGCCAACGGGGAATATATTTGGGTCGAAAGCGGGACTGCTCACCAGGGCCAGGACTTCGCCGGTTGCTGGGTTTAGCGCTACAATGCTGCCCTTATAACCTTCAATGACATTGTAAGCCATAGTTTGTAAATCAGAGTCGATGGTTAAAACCACATTGTTGCCGTCCCGGGCTTCTGTTTGGGAGATAACGGCCTTTTGGTTTTTATCCTGATCTTCTATATAAAGCGAATAGCCTCTTCGTCCCCTGAGCGTTTCCTCCAAAGCTGCTTCTATTCCCTGGCGGCCGATCAAATCCTCCGCCAGGTATCCCTCTGATGCCTTTTTCTCAAGTTCCTCCTGGCTGACCTTTTGAACGTATCCTATTACATGGGCGGATGCTTCCTCCAGCGGATACTGGCGTGTTGTATAGCTCTTGCTGGATAACATGACTCCTTTTATATTAAGGACCTCATTCTTAAAGTCTTCCGATATATTGAATGGAAAATTCTTAATGGGGACAAAGTGATCCGGATTCTCCTTGACCCATTTTTGGTTCAGTATATTGCTTATTGACTGCTCGTCCATTTCGATCAGGGGAGCCAATTCTTTGATGAAAGCATCCATATCGGGGATAGCCGCCGGCTTTGCTCCTACAGTATAAGCCGGGCCGTCGACAGCCAAATTGTTCCCATGCCTGTCGGTAATTGGGCCTCTGTTGGCGGTATTGCTGGTGATGCGTACCTTGTCTTCCTCCTCCATCATGGGAAATATCAGAGAGGGGGACCATGCTATCTTCCATTCCCCATCTTCCAGGACGAGGCCAAGGGTATATTGGAATTCAAAGTTCCCAACAGTGTTGGTATCAAACACGGCTTTGAAAGGAAGATAGGCATTATCCTTATCGACCAGAATCTCATCATCAGGTATGATCTCCAGTTTTTCCAGCATGATGGCTGAAAAAATTGTGTTATATCTTTCAATAAAAGCCTGCCGTTCAATTGATGTTTGTGATTGGGAAGACAGCATATCATACATCATTTCGTATTCACGTTTGCTCCAGGCTTCCAAATAGCTTTCTGCCGCTTCCATTGGATCGGGTTTGGAGCAACCGACGGTCAGAAAAATACATAAGCATACGACAACAGCCGTTAGCGTTTTTTTCATATGTTTATCACCTCATAAGCAACCAATTTTTTGAGGATAACAAATTTCACATGCTAGTTTAGCATAGGAAATAACATTATTAAAGTCCTGTATGGGATTTTTTGTTTTTTGCGCTTCAACTCACTCTTTGAGAATGTTTTGGAAAGACTTGAATAAAGATGTATAGCATATATTTGATGTGGAACAATATTAAATATGGAATAAAATAACAGATATGGCTTTTGAGAATGGCAAAGCTGTGGATATGGATAAAACTGATAACGTGCCGTTGCAAATTAAAATATTACAAAACATTGACAAAATATTAAAAATATATTAAAATGTGTTACATATATTACAATGTATTTGTATTCTCAAGGGCCATATTAAAGGGAGGTTGATGCATGGAATCGCAAATATGCAGGGCATTTTACGTCAAGTTTCTGATATCGGTTGCTGTTGCCCTGCTGATTTTAACGGGAATTTCACAGGCGTTTGTACGCTATACAGAAGATGTAAGCCATGTGGTTACGCTAAAAGAAGAAGGTCAAGAGGTTCAGATTGTAACTATGGAAAAAAATGTTGAGGATTTTTTGAAAAAATATGAAATTGAACTGGGCCCGGGAGACAGTGTAAGCCCCGATCCTCAACAGGAGCTGCATGATGGAATGGTGGTTGAAATAAGCCGCAATGTACCCTACTATGCGGTTGCAGACGGAAAAGAGAGGATGGTCTATCTTCCGCTGGGCAGTACTGTGGCTGATGTGCTTGAAAAGGTCGGCATAGTGTTGAGGGAGCAGGACGAAGTAAACTTTATGTTAGGTGCCAACGCCATTCCGGGAGAAAAAATTGTGGTGACCAGATACGATCAAGAGATTATAATAGAGAAGGAGGCTATTCCGTATAACGTTATTGTCAAGAAAAACAGCAACATGGATGAAGGAGTAAGTAAGGTTGTCCAGGAGGGAAGTCAGGGAGAGCTGCAAAGGGAGATAATGGTGGCCTACAGGGATGGGGTGGAGATATCCCGCGAGGTCATAGAAGAAAAGGTAACGGTAAAACCCGTTGATCGTATAGTGCACAAGGGGACGGTGAAGAAAAAAATAACCTCACGGGGCGACACACTCAGATATAATACAGTGAAAACCTTTCAGGCTACTGCATATACCCATACGGGGAGGGCAACCAAGACCGGCGTCATGCCGAAAGTGGGTTACATAGCAGTGGATCCGAGGGTAATTCCGTTGCGCAGGACGGTATATGTCGAGTTTCCCAAGGGATGGGAGCATTTAAACGGTTATTACAAGGCCATGGATACCGGTGGAGCCATAAAGGGTTACAAGATAGATGTTTTTATGGAAACCGAAGGACAATGCAGGAAATTCGGGCGAAGAAATGTAAAGGTTTATTTCCCAAAATGATGGTGTAGATATGTATAATCTCGTTTCTCCGAAAGTTGTAAAACAACTTATGATGCGCCATGGAGTGGCCTTTAATAAGGGGCTGGGGCAAAACTTTCTGATCGATAGAAATATTCTTGAAAAAATTGTGGAAGCGGCTGACATCAAGACACATGATCTGGTATTGGAGATAGGGGCCGGGATTGGGACTTTGACGAGGGAACTGGCCGGCAGGGCAGAATTGGTGGTCTCAGTGGAAATTGATAAAAGGCTGTTTCCAATATTGGATGAAACCTTGTCCGATTGCCCCAATGTCAGACTTGTCCATGGGGATATATTAAAACTGGATATAGAGAACCTTATAAGGGAGAATTTTGCGAACAGGCCCTTTAAGATTGTTGCCAATCTGCCCTATTATATTACCACCCCTGTTCTTATGACTTTTCTGGAAAAGGGGCTTTGGTTTGAAGTAATGGTGGTAATGGTACAAAAGGAGGTAGCCAGAAGGCTGACTGCATCTCCCGGTACAGAGGATTACGGCCTGCTGTCAGTTGCGGTTCAGTATTATACTTGCCCCACGATTGTAGCCACGGCTTCGGCCAAAGTGTTTATGCCCCCGCCAAAAGTGGATTCGGCCATTGTAATGCTTAAGAAAAGGGTTGCGCCGCCCGTTAAACTCAAAGAGCCGGAGGTGTTTTTTCGTGTGGTAAGGGCTGCTTTTGGTCAAAGGCGCAAAACCCTGCTCAATGCTTTGGCTGCTCTGGAGACCGGAGGCGGCGACAAACAGCGGATGGAACATATTCTGCGAAAATGCAATATCGATCCCTGGATCAGGGGGGAACTTTTGAGCTTGCAGCAATTTGCGGATATAGCAAATGCTTTGGTGGACTGTAATATCAGCTTTTAACCTTAGACCAATCGATGATTGAAGGAAACCCCATTTTGATTTAAATGGGGTTTCTTTTTTTGTTTCCGGCTCATATATTAGTACAAAAAGGGTAAAGGAGGGAAAAAGTTGGCCAAAGGGTATTATCACCGCTCCTTCGTTATCCTGCAGCCCGGCGACGGAAGATTTAATATTGCGTCCGGAAAAACGGCTGCGGGACATTGCAAAATGGAAGTGAAAAATGACAGATGTAAGATGTCCTTTCATGTTCAGGATTTAAAGCCGCGGGAAGACGATAAAGGAGGCTACGATATCTTTTTGGTGTCGGCACACAGCGATATACCCAGTTTGAAAATTGCTACCATATTTGTAGACCAGCGGGGCCGGGGAGAATGTACGCTTGAGCTGGATATAAACCATGTTGCCGGCTTTGATTACTCCCTCGATCAATTTCACGGTTTAGCCCTTGTATGTAATGAAGAAGAGGACATAAAGCTTCCCCTGGTGGGTTACGCCAATAAACGGGTAACACTGGACTGGGCAGGAAGGATAAGGAGGGATTTGGAAAGGTATTACGGCAAAGAGGAAAAAAGCCGTATAAGCCAAAGGGAGGAACAGGAAACAGCTATCAAACATATTACCGATGGTGAAGAGAACGAGCCGGAGACAGGAGCGGGTAGCTTGCCGGAATATGAGGAGCAGCAAACAATGATGGGGCAATTGTTCCAGGAACTTCAGGATGAAGAAACAGGAGATGGGATACACAGCTGGAAGAGGGAAAAAGCAGAGGAAGAAGAGGAAGAAGAGGAGAAGGAGGATAGCCGTCGAGACATTCAACAGCAACCGGCAGGAGAACTGCAGACAGATGATGAGGCACCGGAATCACAAGGGCAGACGGAAGAAGGACAGGACGCAAAAAACGGGTTTGACCGAAGCCTTCTGGAAGTTGATGAAGACCGGCATTACAAAGAGAGGGGAGCAGAGATAGCGGAAGTTCAGGAAGCAAAATCAGCTCCGGCTTCAGAGGTTACCTACTGGGAAAGGGTAGGGGAATATTATAAAAAGCTGTTTAAATATAACAGAAGAGTACATCCTTTTGACATGAGCGATGCCAATGTGGAATGGGTTGAGGTACCCCAAACCGTCGGATACAATGTGCAGGGCTACATATCATCGCCTTATCGGTACAGGGATGATTATGGCCGTCCTTATCATGATCACTTTATTGTCGGTATTATGAAAGAAAATGATGATGTGCGCTATATCATCTACGGAGTTCCAGGTGCTTATACCGATTTGCCTCCCCATTATATGCAGGGGTTTTCGACCTGGTTGCCTGCAGTAAATGGTTACGGTACGGGCTACTGGCTGTTGTACATTGATGCCCGGACGGGTAGGCTTGTATATCCGTATTAATTCAAAAAAAGATTGAAATATATGGCACGGGATAGGCCTTCATAGGTGTTATCCCGTGGTTTTTTATATTATAAATTGTATGAATTGGGGAAAATGTTGCATTCCACCTTCCATATTTATAAAAAATATGGTAAAATAAAGGAGCGTTTTACAAATTATTCTATTTATGGAACAATTCGACTAGAAAAAACAAAGTTCATCAGGCTTTGACATTTTTATGCTCTTTATAACTAATTATAAGGGGAGGTTGTTATAATGATGAAACAAAAGATTAAAATTGTTATATTGGAGGACAATAGGAATAACAGAGAGATACTTAGAACCTATCTTGATATGCAGGAAGATATAGAAGTTGTGGGGACAAGCGGTGATGGGTTTAGCGGTCTGGAGATCATCAAATCCGTTCATCCCGATGTAGTAATATTGGATATGATAATGCCCCTGCTGGATGGATTGGGAGTGCTTGAACAGTTGAATTTAGCGGGGCTTAACCCCATGCCGTCTGTCATATGTCTTTCAGCGGTGGGGCAGGAGGAACTGATCAGGCGGGCTGTGGATTTGGGGGCCAGATATTATATGGTAAAGCCTTTTGATATCGAGATGATGCTGAGGAGGATCAGGGAAACCGTAAAAAAACCTGCAGCCATTGAGGCAAATCCATCCGGCAATATCAAAAACGAAAATATCGAAGAGAAGATTTCCAATATATTCCTTACCATCGGCATACCCGCCCATATAAAGGGATATCATTATCTGAGGGAAGCTATAAAGATGGTTGTAGAGGACAGAGAAATAATAAATAAAATTACCAAGGAGCTTTATCCAGGTATCGCAAGCAAGTTTAATACAACCCCCAGCAAGGTGGAAAGGGCTATCAGACATGCCATCGACGTAGCATGGAGCAGGGGCAGAGTGGAAAATATAAATCAGCTGTTCGGCTATGTTGTATATCGGAAAAATGACAAACCAACCAATGGAGAATTTATTGCCCTGGTAGCTGATAAGCTGAGCATGGAGCAAAGTGCGTAGAGACCAGCTATATTTCATATATTCTTTTGAGCAAAATATATGATTATACAGAATTATACGAGGGTATAATAGATAATCGGCAGCCGACGGAGTTATGAATTCCTTTTGCAGGCTAAAGGAGGAATCAATATGGGAAGAAGAAGGTTGGTGGTGGTTGGAGGGGAAATTGCCGGTATTATGGCGGCTGCTAAAGGAGCAGAGGAAAACCCTGATTTGGATATAAAAGTATTGCTGCCCGGGAAGTTTTTTATGCCTAGCGGGTATCAACTGGCATGTTTGATTCGGGATGTTGATGTGGATATGCATTCTTATATGAGCGAGATCAGGGAAGGCTTGAATCAGCAATACAATGTTGAGATCCTGCCTTGCCGTAAAACCGTTGATATTGTTTCACTCGAGAAAAAGGTGGTATTCAGGAACCTGTTGGAAGGCAGTCAAGGTTCATTGGAATTTGATAAACTGATCATTGCAACCGGTACCAGAACAATCATTCCGTCCGTTGACGGCATTGATGCCGAGAACGTTTTTTTTCTTGACTCAATAGAGGATGTACACGCAATTCGTGAAGGCATAGATGCCGGCCTGTACTGTAAAGCCGTGGTGATAGGCGCCACTCCTCTGGGAATATATGTGGCTGAGAGTTTATGGAGGCGCGGGCTTGAGGTTATCCTGGTGGAAGGAGGGCAGCAAATCCTTGATGGCTTTGATGCCGAAATAGCCCAGTTTGTAATAAAGCAGATGGAACAAAAAGGAGTCAAGGTGCTGCTTGGTGAAAAAATTTTATCCCTGATAGGCAATGCAAAGGGTCAGGTGGTTGAAGTTCATACCCCAAACCATATTCTTACCACCGATATGGTAATATGGCTGAAAGATATAAAGCCCGACGCAGAGATAGCAAAAAAGGCGGGTATTGCTATCGGGAAAACTGGGGCTATTGAAGTAGATGAATATTTGGAAACCAATATACCGGGTATATACGCAATTGGGAATTGCGCTCAGTATATTAACCAAATAAGCGGAAAGCCGACGTGGGTGTATAATATGTTTGTCGACAGACGTGCTGTACGTGTCGCAGGTTACAATGCAGCCGGCGACAATGAATTTGTTTTAAGCAAGGGCATATGCGGAACGGTATCAATACGGGCATTTGGGTTGAATATATCCAAAACGGGGCTTTCCGCAGCGGAAGCAGCGCAGGAAGGCTATCAAGTCGAAATGGCAACGGTTTCCGTTAATGATGATCAATATGGATGTGAAAAGGGCTGCCGGGATAATATAGCTAAACTGATAATAAATAAAACGGATCGTAAAATATTGGGTATCCAAAGCATTGGCGGAAGTCTATCAGAAAAAATTGTAGATGTGGTAACCACAGTTATGGATATGGGTGGCACGCTTGAGGACTTAAATCAGCTGGATCTTGTCGGCCACCTGCCGCATACAAGGGATATGCATCCTATTCATCTTGCAGCTGATGTGATGTTTGAAAAGCTGACGGGGAAAGTCCGGGGGGTTTCGGCTTATGAGCTGTATCAACTTTTGTATGATCCTCAAGTTGTTGTATTGGATGTGCGAACCAAGTCTGAGGCATTGATGGGGATGCTGCCGGGGACTGTAAACATTCCTCTAAGCGAGTTGGAAGAGATGAAGGAGCGGCTGACCGGACACAAGGCCATTGTATTAGTGAGCAATAGAGGCCGTAGAGCCTATGCCGGTTTTATTAAGCTCAAGGAATTGGGTTTTGATAATATAAGCATACTGGAAGGCGGCCTTTCAGCCTACCCTTATTAACAGAAATAATATGTTGTTTGTGAATTTTGTGGAAAAAGCACCCTATCTATCCACAACTAAAATGTTCATATATTAAGGCCTGGGGATAAAGTTGTGGAAACTGTGGATAACTTTATAAACAACTTATTAGGCTCCATAACTGTGGAAAGATTTTATGACTTTTTGAATGGATACTTACTGTTGCAAATTTTTTATCTTAAAGGAGGATTTTTTTACGGTGCGGCGAATAAAAAGGTGGATTAATAAATGCATTTGAAATCTATAATATGCTCAAATTTATGTTCGGAGGGATAGAGGATATGGCTTACAAGAAATGTCCACGCTGCAATCTGAATTATATTAAAGACACTGAAGTACTGTGTAAGGTTTGTTTGGAGGAGGTCGGTAAAAAATTAAACGATTTTGATAAAGATGAAGAGTATGATATATGCCCTGAGTGCGGGGAAAATATCATAAGGGCAGGGGAAGAGATGTGCTATCAATGTGTAGTCGAGCAAATTGGAGAAGATGTGGATGAAGAGGATTTAAAGGATGATGTATGGGATGATGTTTTGGTTGAAGAAGAGGTTGAGCTGTTTGATGATAAAGCGGACGGAGAGGCGGAATCGCTTGAGGATTTGGAAGCGCTGGAAGATTTAGAAGATTTGGAACTGGATGAAGAATTCGACGATGACGAATTGGAGGAATGATCAACATATCAAACAGGTATGCGCTCATACTAATTGTCGGTATGGGCGTTTATTTTTTAAAAAAGGATACCATCATTAAGATGGTATCCTTTTTGTGTGATTGGTTTGGAGAAAGGAAACATAAACCCATGTTCTATATATATAGATAAAAAATCTTCTGATTTTGTTCCCAAATATTTTATGCATATCGGGGCAAAACTAAACATTGGATAAAATAAAGTTAAAGGGTGATAGGATGATTGATGTACAGGCTTTAATGAGGGTAAGACAGGTGGTGGAATCCAATTTGGGAGAAAAGGTAAGACTGAAGGTGAACAGAGGAAGAAGAAAATGCTTGGTGCAGGAAGGTATTATCAATGATGTCTATCCCAGTATTTTTACCATACGTATAAACATCGATGGCAGAGCGATGCAAACTCTGGCCTATACATATTCGGATATTCTGACTTCGGATGTTGAGGTAGTTGTGTGCAAAAATAATGAGAGGATTTAAACATATTTTTCGGCGGCCACTTATATTTATATATATAGAGATTATTATGGGACAAAAGCTCGGGAGGAGGAGTAAAGTTGGCCGTCGAATATATTAGGGATGTTTTAAAGGTGGATCAGGTGATAGGGCAGGAGATGTCCCAGGTTCTTGTGGAGGGGGACGTTATTGTTCCTGAATCAAAGCCTGATATTGGTAAAATATTGGATGTTGGCGGAACGGTTGTGCTAAACAGCAAAGAGGTAATTCAGGATAGGCTTATGGTAGAAGGGGAAGTGCGTTACAATATTCTGTATACCGGCCAGGAAGATGATCAGCTGATAGATAACTTGGAAGCTGAAACAGGATTTACCCATTATATTGAAATTCCCGGCGCCAAACCCAATATGATGTCAATGTTGAAATGGGAAGTGGAGCACGTCGAGTATGAGATTGTTAACAGCAGAAAGCTGAATATAAAGGCAGTGTTGCATCTGGATGGAAGGATCAGCAGCGTGGTTCAGCTTGAGGTTGTTCAAGGTTTTAAGGATATGCCGGAGGTGCAGGTTTTAAAGGATGGAATTGAGGGGATAAGCAGCCGGGAACAGGGAAGCTCGCAGGCTATTGTTCGTGAGGATCTTGAGCTGGAAGACGGGCTTCCGTCGATACAGCAAATCCTTAAAAAGGATGCCTATGTCAGGTTAAAAGAAAAACAGGTGGCGGATAATAGGGTTACCGTTCGGGGCGATATACATATAAAGATTCTGTACTCATGTGCTGATGAAAACGAGCCTATACAGCATATAAGCTATGATATGCCTTTTGCCCATAGCATTGACATCATGGGAGCGTATCAGGGAATGAACTGCAATGAAAATGTGTGGGTTCAAGAGCTATTTGTTGAACCCAGGGAGGATATAAACGGGGAGCTGAGAATACTCAGCATAGAAGCGGTGATATGGGCTGAAGCCCAGGTATTTGAAGTGGAACGGCGCGAGGTGCTGGTTGATGCCTATTGTCCCGGAATGGTCATGGAACCAAAAAAGAGGAAGATAAGGCTGACCCGGATGGTAGGAGAGCAGGAGGATCAGATGCTGATAAAGGAAGTTGTTGCTTTTCCCGGAACCGCTCCGCCCGGGGAGCGAGTATTTCATGCCGAGGTAAAGCCTATTATTGCCGAACAATACGTGGATGATGGGAAAATAATTATTGATGGGGTGCTGGTAAGCAATATCATATATCGAACTGGCGGAGCATCTCCGGTTTTGACCTCCTTGAAAGAGGATATTCCCTTCAGACACAGCATAGATATGCAGGATGCTACCGAGGATATGGAATGTATGAGCCGGCTTATGGTGGAACACGTTAACTGTACATTAATTGCTCCGGATGAGGTTGAACTGCGGGCTGTTATTAATGCCCAGGTCCGTGTGTTCAGCATCACCGAAAAAGAGGTAATACTGGGTGTTGACGTTAAGGAGATGGAGGGTTCAAAGGATTCGGGCATATACATTTATTTTGTTCAACCCGGCGACAGTTTATGGTCGGTAGCTAAAAAATATAATACCACCATAGATAATATATTGAAATTTAATCATATTGAAGAGCCCCGTATACTGCATACCGGCGATAAGCTGCTGATATACAAAAAGCTTGAAGTAAAGCTGTAAAAGATATATTTTTGCACTCTTTAGCGTGTTTCAAAGGCCGTTATAAACTTTTTATGACTATAAAGGCAAGGCCCTTGAACGCGCTTTTATTGCGTTTGATGATATCCATAGTTTACCATGATATCTGTAAAAATATGGAGATTCCACAATCAATTTGCGTTCCGAAATACGATCATAATGCTGGCGAGGCTGAATGATTTACAGTATAATAATACTTAATACAGCAACAAGGAACGGATTGAATATGAAAAAATTGAAGGTAAAGGCTTTAGCAAAGATCAACTGGGCATTGGATGTGATCGAAAAACGTCGGGATGGTTATCATAACGTGGAGATGGTGATGCAATCCATCGATCTGCATGATATCCTGCTTATAGAGGAAAAAGCCGAGAATGGTATTGAGGTTATATGCAACCGCAAAGATATCCCTCTGGGCAGTGAAAACATAGCATATGGAGCAGCCCGTTTGCTCAAAGAAGCATATGGAATTGATACCGGCGTTAGAATTCTTATATACAAAAACATTCCTGTAGCCGCAGGACTGGCCGGAGGAAGTGCGGATGCCGCCGGTGTGCTGGTAGGATTAAACAGAATGTGGGATCTGGGAATAACAAGCCGGGGATTGATGTCCATGGCTGCAAGGTTGGGCAGCGATATCCCGTTCTGCATCCTTGGCGGGACAGCCCTGGCCAGGGGTATTGGAGATGAACTGGTGTCCCTGTCCCCGGCTGACGGGATTTGGCTGGTATTGGTAACGCCGGATTTTTACGTATCCACCGGGCATATATACAGAAGTCTGGATCTATCCAGAATCACCGTCAGGCCCAGCATTCAGGATATGGTAATGAATTTGGAGAAGAAAAACTTAAACGGGATTGCCGGTTGTATGCAAAATGTGCTTGAGCAGGTTACGCTTAATATATACCCGCAGATTGCTCATATAAAGGCTGATATAATGAACCAGGGAGCATTGGGGTGTTGTATGAGCGGAAGCGGCCCGACGGTATATGGCATTTTCCCCGATGAAAAGACGGCCCGGAAGGGACACGAAGTTTTGAAGCAACGCTATTCCCAATGCTATGTTGTTCAAACCAAAGCCGGAGGGATAGAAATTGTGGAGGAGGTTTAATGGAGGAAGGATGAATGCGGTAATACTAGCTGGTGACAACCAAGCGGATGTTGCAACCATCAATGTGAGCAACAAGGCTTTGCTCAACATTTGTGGACGGCCCATGGTGGAATACGTGGTGGATGCGCTGTGCGAATCTTCGCTGATAGACAAAATCTCTATCGTAGGTCCGGTGGATCTTCTGAGAAAACATCTGGGACAAAGGGTGGCTTATTACTTCGAAGAACAGGGTTCTTTTTTTGAAAATTTAGATGCTGCTGTTCAGCCTTTCAGAGAAGATAAGAGTGTAATCATAGTTTCTTCCGATATACCGATGATCACCGGCCAGGTGGTCGACGATTTTATAAACAGATGTGCTGATAAGAATGCAGATCTGTGCTATCCCATCGTGGCCAAAAAAACAAATCAAAGCCTGTTTCCGGGTTTTAAAAGGACATATGTAAAGCTTAAGGAAGGCTCCTTTACAGGAGGCAATATGTTCTGTATAAATCCCCGGGTTATAAGCGCCTGCCGGGATTTTGCCATCAAGCTGATAGAATATCGGAAGACCCCGTGGAAGACTGCAGGGCTTCTGGGGATGGACATGTTAACCATGCTGATGCTGGGAAGATTGTCCATTTCATATATAGAGCAGCGTTTTTCCAAGCTTTTGAACATTAAAGCGGTGGCAATCATATCCCCATTTCCGCAGCTGGCCAATGATGTGGACAAGCCCAGTGATATAGAGATGGTGGAAAAATATCTTTCACATGACTAAAAAATGAAAAATTGTCAATACTTCTAATATAGCAGATACCACATCAGGCCATCATGCTATTTGGGGGTATTGACAATGTTATATACAAAGCGGTTTCTGTATTTAACTTTGGGTTTGTCTATACTGCTCTGCATTATATCGGGGATGTGTTTTCACCAGCCAAAAGGAGAATATATTCGATTTCATGTTATAGCCAACAGCGATTCCCCGGAAGATCAGCAGCTGAAGCTCCGGGTAAGGGACAGGCTGCTGGAAAGATTCGGCCCCGAACTGAGCGACATCCATTCGATAGACCAGGGAAGAAGGATAATAGGGGAAAAGCTTTCGGCGATAAGGGAAGTGGCATTGGAGGAGATAAAGAGCAGCGGCAGAACCTACCCGGTCCAGGTGATGTTCGGACGATTTCCGTTTCCAACAAGGGTATACGGGGATCTAGTGCTTCCGGCAGGCGAATATGAAGCCTTAAAGGTGATTATAGGGCAGGGGAAAGGAGCCAACTGGTGGTGCGTCATGTTCCCGCCGCTGTGTTTTATCGATATAAGCCACGGGATTGCTCACAAAGCTCAATCCGGTCAACAGGCCGAAGAGGTGGCGCAGGACCTGCAGCAAGGAGAGTTGCAAGCCGAGCAATATATGGAATGGCTGGATTATGAAGCCGACCACGGTGCCCGGATAGCGGATGAGGAGAGCCAGCGCCGGGAACGGGTGGAGTACAGATGGAAAGTGCTGGAGTGGTGGGAGGAATCAAGGGAAAAGGTGGAAAGCCTTTTATCGTTTTTAAACGCCTCGGGGGACGGCAGGTGATTGCGGGGGCAGCATCCCCATTTTGTTAAGTGCTTAATGG
>LFSE01000025.1 GCA_001513075.1 Clostridiales bacterium DTU074
GTATTTTTTTGAATCCTTTAGAGAGAATCTTGGAAGGATATGTATTCATGCTTATACCGTAAACCTATGTAGGATCAGTATTGTAATACCAGCTCAAAAATGATAAAATTAAAATTAGGATAGAATATAATATTCCTCCTTGGTTAAAGGTACTGTGCGGGCAGCCGAGGGGGCTTTTTTATTAATATATTAATTGGGAGGTGGAGCATATGATGATTATAAGAGGAGGAGCTGTGTATCAGAAAGACAGATGGGAACATGATGCTGATATTCTTATTGAGGATGGAAAAATTCTTGGTATTGCCCCGAAAGGGAAATATGATGGGGAACAGATAATTGATGCAAGCGGATGTTATGTCTGTCCGGGCTTTATCGATGTCCATATCCACGGATGTGTGGGCCGGGATGTTATGGATGGCAGCGTGGAGTCACTGGAAGAGATGGCAAAGTTTGTAGCCAGTCACGGCACGACTTCCTTTTTGGCTACCACCACCACTTCGTCACGGGAGGCAACCAGAAACAGTCTGAAGGCCGTTAATGATATTATGAAAAAACTGTATCAGGGAGCCGAAATTTTGGGGGTTCATCTGGAAGGACCTTTTATAAACCCGGGTGCAAAAGGCGCTCAGGCCGAGCAATACATACTTCCTGCCAGCCGTGACGGCTTTGTCGATCTGGCAGGTGAGTATGAGGGCATCATAAAGCGGATAACAATGGCGCCGGATGTTGAAGGAGCCAGGGAATTAACCGAGTATCTGGTAAGTAAGGGGACAGTTGTCTCCATGGGACACACCGTTGCCAGCTATGAAAAGTGTATTGAAGGAATTGAGTGGGGCATGAGGCATGCAACTCATTTTTACAATGCAATGACCCCTCTTAAGCACAGGGAGCCGGGAGCTGTGGGTGCCTTTTTGGAAAGGGATGATACAACCATCGAGCTTATTGCTGATTTTGTCCATGTTCACCCAACGGCTCTGAAGATAGCTATT
Source organism: Clostridiales bacterium DTU074 (assembly GCA_001513075.1). Classification (GTDB taxonomy): domain Bacteria; phylum Bacillota; class Clostridia; order Caldicoprobacterales; family Caldicoprobacteraceae; genus DTU074. The sequence goes on from LFSE01000025.1 coordinate 990, forward strand.
GGCCTAAAAGGGTATGATAAGGTGGCCTTGATCACCGACTCAATGGCAGCTGCCGGCATGGCTGATGGAGAATATTACTTGGGCTCAGAAGCAGTGATTGTGAAAGATGGAGTAGCTCGGCTTAAGGAAGGCGGTAATTTGGCAGGCAGTACCCTTACACAGGACCAAGCTTTGCGAAATATGGTTTCCATAGGATTTGCCCTTAGTGACGTTGTAAGGATGCTAACTGAGGTACCGGCCGGTATAGCGGGTGTAAGCGATTATAAGGGACGAATAGAGAAGGGCTACGATGCCGATCTGGTAATTCTTGATAATGAACTTAACGTAAATAGGGTATTTATCAGGGGTAATCAATATGATATCTGCAGTTAACAATAGGATCAAATTTTTGGTGAACAGCACTGTGGACTGAGCTGATGTATGGCGCTATTTGGGGGATATGAAGCGGTGAGTAAAAGGATGAGATTGGACCTGGCACTAATGAAACAGAAGTTCGTACTGTTTAGAAATTTGGCCATTCCCAACGATTTAAGGGAAGATTTAAGCAGGATTGCTTGGGGCGTTAGCTTAGGCTTTGTGTTCTTTGTATGTTTGAATGGTGCGCCCTTTGCAGGTTTTGTCCGCCACCTTGGCGTTGGTGATTTTATGTACGGGGTGCTTATGGGTCTTCCCGTTATGAGCGGCTTGTTCCAGATGATGGCTGCTTATGTCCTGGAGAAAACCGGTGCCAGGAAGAAGCTGTTTATGATAGGGGGGGTTCTGCAACGCCTTTCCATCATTCCGGTTGTAATCCTCCCCTTAATCATTCCCAACGAACTTAAAGGCCTTACCATAGGCCTTATAGTATTCTTTTTGTTGGTTTCAGCAGTAGGCGGTGCATTTAACGGTGTGACGTTTATATCCTGGATGGCCGCATTGGTGCCATTAAAAGTGCGTGGCCGCTTCTTCAGCCAGCGCCAGATGATGTTCACCTTTACAGGGCTGATAGGAGGATTGCTGGCCAGCTATGCGCTGGATCTCATTGATGGCTTTGTCGGCTTTGCTGTGGTGTTTAGCATAGTTACCGTATTTGCCTTGCTGGATATCATGTGTTTTATACGCGTTTATGATCCCCCCATGGTAAAGCCGCAATACAAAATATCGATAAAAAAAATTACAAACGAAGTACTGCAGCATCCCAACTACAGAAGATTCCTGATATTCTGGGCGGTATGGGTCTTTGGAGTAAACATATCGGGGCCGTTTTTCAGCGCCTACATGCTTGATTATTTGAAGATGAGCTATTTGGAAATAACCATATACACTCAGATGGTCAGCAACCTTCTTACCATCCTTGTAGTTAAAAAATGGGGCGGCTTAATTGATGTGTTTGGCAATAAGCCGGTGCTTCGCATCTGTGGCACTGTGGCCGCTGTTTTGCCCTTGTTCTGGTTGTTTGCTACTCCGGAGAACTATATAGCCATTCCGCTGATTCATGTTGCAACCGGCCTGTTCTGGAATGGTATCGATTTAACATCTAATAACCTGATTATGGCCCTTTCTCCCGATGAAAACCGCTCCTTCTACATTGCCACCAGTTCAATGGTAACTTCTATTGTAGGCAGCATACTCGCATATGCGCTGGGCGGGCTGTTTATGGAGCTCACGGGAAAATGGATTGATGGTCTTAATATCATAATCCTTGGCCGTCGTTTGATCAATTATCATATGCTATTTATACTGTCTTCGCTCATACGCTTTATCGGCATAACCTTCCTGCTATCCCCCATAAAGGAAGAGGAGTCTGCTAATACCAGAGAAGTCCTTCAACGTTCCATCCAGGCGGTGGGAGTTTACAGGAAGAATATAGGGAATTGGAGAAAGTTCAGGTTGTAATGGGCTAGGTGTGTTTCAACCGTTTTGTCAAGCCGGTTCGCCTTAATACCAGTTTGAATATATATGGATAGAATCCCAGCAGGCTTTTTATGTTGTTTTCGAGGTTTCGGTAGAAGTAGCGGATCCTGTCCATGTCGTGTTCGGTTAAATGATATCCGCCAAACTGATTTTTTATGATCAGATGGCATATTTGATACATGGAGCCCGCAGGGTTTATCAGCCATGAATCTACCCGCTGTGCATATGCGTATGGTGTTTCCCCCCGCTTGATAGGAAAGCCGTAAAGTTTAAGGAGCCAAAGAATTTCCTGATAACAGTAACTCAGCTGTCTTTCATAAGGCAGCTTTTTTATTCTATGCCAGCGCAGTATATCCCACAATTTTACACCACCCAGAATTATCGCCGTTAAACCCAATAAAATCAGTAAAATCAGCAAGGTTTGCAATATGCCGCTCCACGGCGATAAGGTGTCTTGTGTTTCGGATGAATCGAGGTGATCAGGAATATAGCCGGCTTCCTCCTGATAGTCCTGCAGGTAGTCCATATATTCTTCCAAATAAGGATCCTCGTTCATTCCTGTATTCTGTTGTTCGACCGTTCCGTGCTGGCTCTGTTCCGCCGGCGTTGGATCGAAGGTCAGCCAGCCCACCTTTGGAAAGTATACCTCCACCCAGGCATGGCCATTTAGCTTTTTCACCTCATAGACATTACCTTCCACAGGTTGGGAAGGCATCAGGAACCCTTCCACATACCTGGTGGGCAGCCCGGCTGCCCGGCCAAGCACCGCCATTGCAGTGGCAAAATATGTGCAGTAGCCTTTTTTTAGCTCAAAAAGGAAATAATCTACAAAATCAACGCCCCCTGGGGTCTCTGGCGGATATATGGTATAGGAATAATTCTCCATGAGGTAGGATTGAATGGCCAGAGCTTTGTCCAAAGGCGTTTCGCTTCCAATTACGATAAAATCTGCCAGATCTATCACTCTTTGGGGAAGGGATTCGGGAAGGGCGGTATAATATTTTTGAACATGCAGCAGCTTTTCGCGGTCCATATCTTCCCCTTGCCATGTTTCGGCAATGGGCCGGCGCCAGTCGATTATCGGAACGTATTCATTTATAAAATCCCGGAACATTTGATCGGCTGTGTTTGGGATCCTGACGTGTAACAGGTAGCTTTCCGAAGACGAAATGTCCCGGGAAGTAAAGGTTTCACCCTTGCCGTTAAAATACGCTACAAAACCACCCCATTTTTGGACATCGATATCTTCCAGTCGTTGGGAATTGAAAATGACGGATGTTTCGATTCCGATATGGGTTACCGAGGCTTTCACTATATTGAAGAAGCGCTCCTGAAGTTCATGATTTGTGTCCCTCCATATCGGTTCATCCCAATCAAATGCTTTATTTCTTGCTTTGTTTGAGTATGAACTCTTTAGTTTGTAACGATGGTCGTCAATGGTGTCAATCCAGCTGTTCCCAGTATATTCGTTGAGCTGGGAACCTCTGAGATATAGGGGAGCCGAGGAAGTTATCTTTAAAACAACATCATCACTGATCTTTATAGGCCCTCCCAGCTCATTTGACGATGATGGAAAGCCGGTATATGAAAGTCGAAACGGCTTACGCGGGCTTGAAAACACCGACCAATCCGTCCATCTTTCAGTTATGTCATTGACCTTGCGTTCCAGGTATTCCCACTTAAGTTTTTGTGTATTTCTTGGCAGGATTATATATGAGGTGAGCACCACTGCAACTGCCAAGGGGATGACAGAAACCTGCCAAACACCGTAATTGGGCATGCTATGCAAGCGGGATAGCCTTTTATGGTATTTGGACGACAGGAGTAAGAGCCATGCCAATGCAAATGGCCATAAATAGGGAAGTATATGGATATGCCCCAGTGCCCATTCCGTGCCTATAACTCCGATGCTAAAGATCAGGGGAACCAGAAACCACTCTGTCTTAACGATGAAAATATAGATAATTAGGGAAAGGGCAAATACAATCAGCCATGCGCTGGGGTATGAATACTGGCTTTGCAAAAAGGTTGCTCCAAGGGTGTAATCCAGCAGCCATTCCAGCCATTCCAAAATATCAACCAGCCATTCTTCAGATGCCAGATAATATATGTATATACCCAGGAAGGCAGCGGTTAAGGGAAATAAAACGGCTGCAGCATAGCGGTTGTACAGATACAGTGATAGGATTATATAGGCTGCTGCCGTCATTCCTAGGACGGAAATGAAAGGAACAGGCAAATATAGGGAGGCAACAATCGATTGGGCCAGACTGCCTACCAGGAGTAAAAATACAACTCCCTTCATTATGTAATTCAAAGCTGAGCCGGATGCTGTCGTGTTTTTCATAATGTTCTCTCCAGTATATGATCTAACCGTTCATTGACGGGAACCGCTATACAGCCTATATCTCTTTTGTTGAGTTCATCGATCATCCGTTGATGTTCTGTGTTTACCTGGCCGGACGGATGTACAAACAGAATAAACGGGTGTATATCCGACTGTTTGAAGCGGCACAGGTGATTAAAAAGGTTATAGTTAAGGCTATGGACAATGAGAATTATACTCTGCCCTTTGGGAAAACCGGCGGATTCAATCAACAGGATTTCGTCTGCAGAAAAGGGACTGTTGAATGGCAGCACTGAAAGATAATCAAAAAACTGGGGAAAATCATCCGGGTTCTTGCCGCTTATCTGCTGACGTTCGCTGTGATAAACAATAAGCTGTACCGGAATGCTTTTTGAAAGGATAAAATGTACAATGGCAACCGCACATTCCACCGCCTGATCTTCTATCTGGTGTCTTGTCATGTCGTCAGCGGGGAAGGGGGAAGTCTCGATAAATATGAGTATCTGGGACTGGGCGTTGGTCTCATAATTTTTTACGTAAATATCCTGCAATTTGGCCGATACATTCCAGTGTATTTTTTTTAACGGGTCACCGTAGCGATACTGCCTGATATCGGCCAGGGAAGCCGGTTCTTCGGTGGCAAAGAACTCCTGTTTGGAGCTTCCTTCATTCTGTACCAGGGGAAGGGGTAAAGCCGGAATATTTAGGATTCTGGGATTAACCTTTAGAGTTAAAGGCTTGTAGTATGCCTGATTAACCAGGTTCAGTGACAGGGCAAACAAACCAAAGGGATCCCGTACTTCAATCCGGGTAATACCTAGAGTATATTCCCCCCTTAAACTGCATATAAAATTCTCCCTTATCTCGTTGTACTGAAAGGGAAGAATCGACAGCACTTCTTCCTTGTAATTGTTGCTTAAGATCGATTCCGGCACTTTATAGAACACCTTCATGTATGGATATATGAACGGTTTATCGTTGTGGATTTGTATTGAAAGCGTGACCGGATCTCCTTTGCTGGCCTGTTGAGGGGTTATACTCTGCAGATATCGGAAATCCATAAGCACCCATATATTGGTGGCCAGGGCATAGATGATGAGGGACAAGATGACCGATACACCCATAAAGTATATTTTGTCCCCCGAATAAAGCCCCAACCCGAGAAAAACAACCCCAAGGCCTATGACGAGTCTGCGCAGGTATCTCATGTCCGTATCACAGGAACGTAAACGGTATTTAGAATTGATTTGAGGATCCTTTCCACCGTCATTTCCTTAAGTCGTGCCTCGGGTTTGAGGATTAGGCGATGGGCCAATACCGGGGTAACCATTTTTTGAACATCATCGGGTATTACATAGTCCCTGTCTTCAAGCATTGCATAGGCTTGGGAAGCCCGCATGAGGGCCAGGGCTCCCCGAGGACTGGCTCCCAGCGTCAGATCATTGTGTTCCCTGGTCAGGGCAACAATTTCGGCTATATATTCCTTTATTGCTTCGGCCACTGTTATATGTTTTACCCTCTCCTGGATTTTAAGGACTTGCTGGGCGCTGGCCACCGGCTGTAAGTCCTTTAAGGGGTTTCGGGTTTGAAAACGGGAAAGAATAAACATCTCATCCCTTTTTGTCGGATAACCGATGGAGACTTTCATAAAAAACCGATCAAGCTGGGCTTCAGGGAGAGGATAGGTTCCTATATATTCAACCGGATTCTGTGTTGCCAATACGATAAAAGGTTCGGGTACCGGATAGGTTTTGCCATCTACTGTTACCTGCCGTTCTTCCATAACTTCCAACAGGCTTGACTGGGTTTTTGGCGATGTACGATTTATTTCATCTGCCAGTATCACCTGACTCATTATCATGCCGGGATGGAATTCCATTTCACCCGTTTTAAAATTATACATGGAAAAACCAGTTATATCCGATGGCAATATGTCCGGGGTGAACTGGATCCTCTTGAAGGAGAGATTGAGGGATCTTGCCAGGCAGGATACTAGGGTGGTCTTGCCGACCCCCGGGACATCTTCTATAAGAACATGTCCGCCGGCCATTAGGGCTATGAGTATAAGACGTATCACATCGCTTTTTCCGACTATTACATTTTCTATGTTTTCCTGAATATCCTGGACAAGTTTTTTGGGATTGGTCACTTTCATACCCACTTTCCTTTAAGTTTACTGTCAGAGTAAAGGCTTGCATACTGCAGCCCGTTGTGGTTTTTCAAGCTTGGTACGGGCATATTTTAATCAAAACTTCGGTTGAGCAAGGAGAATGCTGCTATGTTGTTTGTTCCGTATATACTTCATTATAATATATATAGATATATACCATCTATAATATTATATCATACACTTTTGGCTTATGAAAAAAACAATTAACCCCTAATATTAAAATATACCCCTTAAATTGCGGTAGCTAACATTATCAAAGCGGGGCCGAAAAAAATCATTTAGCGGTCGATAAAAATAATCTACTTTTCTGAGTAAACTTCTGCAACCGGTTTATATTAAATTATGTAAATGTGTTTTTGTGATATAATTGTTGAAAAATAATGTGCCTGTGAGAGGAAGTTGATATCATGCGGGATGCTGTTTTGGCCATTCTGTTGGAAAATATGGATCGCTATGTTTCGGGTCAGGAGATGAGCAGAACTCTGGGTATCACCCGGGCTGCTGTTTGGAAATACATAAAGCTTTTTGAAAATGAGGGTTACCTGATTGAATCATCTACCAAAAAGGGATACAGGTTAAAACACGTTCCCGATGTCTTGGACTGGGTGGTGTTGACCAACAGGCTTAACACCACAGTATTGGGGAAAAACATGGAGTGCCATCCAACCCTGGCTTCCACCAATGCCAGAGCCAAGGAATTGGCCTTAGGAGGTGCTCCCGAAGGCACGGTGGTTATAGCGGAAGAACAGTCCGGTGGGAGGGGGAGGCTGGGGCGAAGGTGGGTATCCCCGCCCGGAAAGGGAATATGGATGTCGATCATTTTAAAGCCCAAACTGCCGCCTGAAAAGGTTCCCAGGGTAACCGTTATGACAGCGGTTGCTCTGATAAGGGCATTGAAACATGCTGCCGGCTTGGAAGCCGGTATTAAATGGCCCAACGATATCATATGTAATGGTAAAAAACTGTGCGGTATCCTGGCTGAGGTTAATGCCGAGCCGGATATCATAAATTATGCGATAGTTGGAATTGGAATCAATGTAAACCTTTCAGCTGACGATTTTCCCGAGGAAATAGAAAACATCGCTACATCCATTAAAATAGAAACGGGCAGGGAATTCAGCCGCCGGAGTATATTTCAGGCTGTCCTTGAGAGTATGGAGGAAATATATCTGAATAGCTTCAATGATGAAAATTTCGAAAGGCTTTTGAGGGATTACAGGGCTTATTCCGTTATATTGGGGAAGAGAATATCTGTAGTTGGGTCTGCCGGAGAGTTTGTCGGAAAAGCCATTGATTTTGCAGAAGATGGCTCATTACTTGTTCAGAGCGATGATGGCAGGCTTGAGAAGCTTTGGGCGGGAGATGTATCCATAAGGGGGGAGAAAGGCTATGTATAAAGGATTTATCACCGATGTGCCGGGAATAGAAGTGGGCCATGCCCATGATTACAATGGAGGAACCGGCTGTACGGTGGTTATTTGCCGGGAAGGCGCCGTAGGTGGTGTAGATGTAAGGGGTTCGGCTCCGGGAACAAGGGAAACCGACCTATTGCGCCCTACCAATCTGGTGCAGAAAGTGCACGCCGTTATGTTAAGCGGCGGTAGTGCATTTGGCCTGGCTGCAGCCAACGGCGTTATGAGATATCTTGAGGAACAGGGAGTCGGCTTCGATACGGTCATAGCAAAAGTGCCCATTGTAGCCGGTGCTGTGGTTTTTGATCTGGAATATGGGGATAGCCGGGCCCGACCCGATGAAAATATGGGTTATCAGGCATGCAAAAATGCCGGCAGTGGGCCAGTACCCCAGGGAAGCGTGGGTGCCGGAACGGGGGCTACAGTTGGAAAGATCCTTGGAATGAGAGGAGCCATGAAAGGCGGAATTGGTACCTCATCCATCCGCTTGTCCGGAGGAATAGTGGTAGGGGCTATAGTGGTGGTTAATGCATTGGGCGACGTTGTCGAACCTGATACGGGAAAGATACTGGCGGGGGCAAGGGATCCCGACACCGGCCGGTTTATTGATACCCGGAAGTTTTTGTTGGGAAATGGTGATCTGAAAGAGGCTACAGCCGGCAATACCACCATTGGCGTGATAGCTACGAATGCTCTGCTGGATAAGGAACAGGCCAATAAAGTTGCTTCCATGGCCCATGACGGCCTGGCCATTGCCATAAGGCCGGTTCATACCATGCTGGATGGAGATACCCTGTTTGCCCTTGCAACAGGAAAGGTCCAAGCCGATGTAAACGTTATTGGTACTGCTGCCGTTGAAGCTGTTGCCAGAGCGGCGGTAAATGCTGTGATGAGTGTCTGAAAGCCGGGCTTAATTATAAAGGAATTGGGAGAAAACATCTTGATATGTCAGCATGAGCATTAAGATTGCTTTATTTAAAGCTAAAAGAATTTATATAAGGGATTATTCCTGTTTTTCTTTATTGACCGTTTGTGAAGAGTAAATTAATATATAATAATCTGTTGAACTTAAGCAGAATTAAATAAGCATTATACATACAGTAGAAATTGTTGGAACATTGAAAAGGCGTACTTGGCTGGCATGGTGCAGGATGGGTGCAATCGAAAGAAAATAAGCCGGTGGCAATCGAGAGTGGGGAGGGTTGTTGCCTATAGCCGGCGTCATAAGCCTATCCGGTCAGGCTGGCTAATGGTACGCTAGTAATGTTTATAGGGCGGATTAATATTACGTTGCAGCTGCTGATCGATATTGCCTTTGCTGTTGAGGCTTTAAAGCGTTAAAATCCCATATAAGCCGTGGAAAAACCCCTGAGGGTAAAAACCAGGGGTTTATATTGTGGAGATCAAAGGTTGTAACGGTGCCTGAACATCCATAGACATTTATACAAAAAATAGGATCGGGGGTATTTCCTTGGATATTTTACGAAGAATTATGGGTTATGTTGCCCGGTACAAGTGGAAGGCTATTGTGGCCATGACATTTTTGGTTTTACTAATAAGCCTGAACCTGATAACTCCTTACCTGACGAAAATTCTGGTGGACGATGTGATTCGTGGGGGCAAACGCAATCTGCTGATCCCAATTTTGGCAGCTGTATTTGGGTGTGCTGCATGCAGGGGCGTTCTTTCGTATTGTCGTGCCCATCTTTTTGAAGGGGTGTCTCAGAAGTGTCTGTACGATCTCCGCAATCACATGTATACCCATCTTCAGGGCCTGTCATTTTCATTTTATGATGATAATCGTGTTGGTGAACTCATGTCGAGAATGACGGGGGACCTGGAAGGTATACGCATGTTTATAGTCGGAGGCCTGTCGGTATTGATGGAAAACGCCATTTATTTTATCGGTACGACCATAATGTTGTTCTATCTGAATGTGGAACTGGCTTTGGTTACTCTGGCCATATTGCCCTTTATTGCGTGGGTGACTCTGAAGTTCAACAAAGCCATACGACCGGCCTATAGTGAAATACGTGAACAACAGGCCAATCTGAATACTGCAGCCCAGGAGAATATCTCAGGCGTCCGGGTTGTCAGGGCATTTGCACGGGAGGATTATGAAATCCGAAAATTCGAGAAAGAAAATCGTTTGAATCAGGAAAAAAACGTCAATGCCAGCTTTATATGGGCGAAATTCTATCCACTGATCGAGTTTTTAAGTGGATTTTGTGCGGTTGCATTGATTGGGTACGGGGGATGGATGGTAGCCGTCGGTAGGATCACCTTGGGGACCGTTGTAGCTTTTAACGGTTATCTGTGGATGTTGATTATGCCGGTAAGGATGCTGGGCTGGATTGTGAATATCATAGGGCATGCCGTTACATCGGGAAAAAGGGTTTTTGAAATCCTGGATACCGGCTCATCCATAAAGGAAAAACACAATCCATATTCCCCCGATGAATATCGTGGCGATGTGGTGTTTGACAATGTTTCCTTCTGCTATAAGGAAAAACCCATACTTTTTAACATAAACATAAATGCTACTGCCGGAAAGACAATCGGAATTATGGGTGCTACCGGTTCGGGGAAGACATCGATAATTAACCTGATCGGAAGACTGTATGATGTAACGTCGGGGAGAGTGCTGGTAGACGGAGTAGATGTCCGTGATTGGAAGCTAAGTGCTCTGAGAAGCCAGATAGGGATTGTAATGCAGGATACATTTTTGTTCTCGGATACTATTGAGGGGAATATATTGTATGGTAATCCGAATGCAACCAGGGAAGATGTTATACGGGCGGCAAAGATTGCGGAAGCCCACGACTTTATTATGGAAATGCCTGAGGGTTATGATACCGTTGTGGGTGAGCGGGGCGTCGGCCTTTCAGGCGGTCAAAAGCAGCGTATTGCCATAGCAAGAGCTATTATCAAAAACCCGAGAATACTTATAATGGACGATTGTACCTCAGCAGTTGACATGGAGACCGAATATCAGATACAAAAGGCGCTCAAGAGGATTATGAAAGGCCGGACCACCTTCATAATTGCCCACCGGGTTTCTTCGGTAAAGGATGCTGATGAGATAATATTCCTGGATAGCGGTCGGATTGTTGAAAGGGGAAGGCATGAGGAGCTGCTGGCCTTGAAGGGGCGTTACTATGAGCTGTATATGCAGCAATATAAGGATTTGGATGAATTCCAGTCCAGAAAGCGGGTGATATAAAATGCTGAGACAGCGAATTACAGATGATGAGGTGTTGGAAAGACCGTTTAATAAAGAACAGTTTAAGCGGCTTATGGGGTATATGAAACCGTACAAAAAACAGCTAGCCATTACATTGGTTCTTATGATCATAGCTGCTGTTTGCGGTTTGCTCGGCCCACTCATTCTGCAGATAGCTATAGACAACTATATGTCAAGGGGACAGCTGGCAGGTTTGATGCTAATTACGCTGACTTTTCTCGGAGTTAACTTCATTAGTATGTTGTGCGTTCGTAGCAGGGTCAGAATTATGGTTGTAGTTGGACAGGAGGTGCTGTTCAGACTTCGCCAGGATCTGTTCAACCATATTCAGAAGCTCTCATTTACCTTTTATGACAGCAGGCCTGCGGGAAAGATACTGGTCCGCATTATAAACGATGTAAATTCGCTGAGCGATTTGCTGACCAATGGTATTATTAATGTGGTGACCGATGTTTTTACCCTGGTTGTGGCCTTGGCGTTTATGTTCTCAATACACTTTAGACTGGCTCTGATAACCCTCACCACGGTGCCTCTGATGTTTTTGGTTGTCACTCTGTTGAAAAGGACCATCAGGGTACGATGGCAGACAGTTCGCAAAAAGGTATCGAACATGAATGCCTATCTCCACGAAAGCCTTGCAGGTATGCGGGTAACCCAGGTATTTGTTCGCGAACCCGAAACCCGCGAAATATACCGTCAGCTTAGCGGAGACATATATCATTCCTGGATGGATGCGATAAAGGTAAACAATCTGTTCTGGCCCAGCATTGAACTGATAGCAGCAATAGGAACGGTTCTGATTTATTGGTATGGTATAAAATTTTTGGATCAGGGTACGGTAACGGTGGGTGTTTTGGTTGCCTTTACCGGCTATGTATGGCGATTCTGGCAGCCTTTGAATAACCTGGCTAATTTTTATAATTCACTGCTTGTGGCCATGGCTTCCACCGAGCGTATATTTGAAATGCTCGATGAAAAGCCGGATATAACCGATGCTGCCGATGCTGTTGAAATGCCCCCGATTAAAGGCGAGGTTACTTTTGAAAATATTACCTTCTATTATGAACCAGAAAAGCCGGTGCTGGAGAACGTCAGCTTCACCGTAAGGCCGGGAGAGACTATCGCTCTTGTTGGTCCGACCGGTGCTGGCAAGACAACCATCGTCAATCTTTTAAGCCGGTTCTATGATCCTGTTGAAGGAAGAGTCTTAATTGATGGAGTGGACATCCGAGGTGTGGTTCTCCATTCCCTTAGAAAACAAATGGGAGTCATGCTGCAGGATCCGTTTATATTCTCGGGCACGGTTATGGACAATATTCGGTACGGACGGCTGGATGCTACCGATGAGGAGGTAGTAGAGGCAGCCAAGATAGTGCATGCCCATGAGTTTATTAAAGATATGGAGGACGGATATTACACCCAGGTGCAGGAGCGGGGATCCCGGCTATCCCAGGGACAAAAACAGCTTATATCCTTTGCCCGTGCCCTGCTGGCTGATCCCAAAATCCTCATCCTTGATGAGGCTACGTCCAGCATAGATACCCGCACCGAGATACTGATCCAGAACGGCTTAAAGGAGCTGCTTAAGGGCAGAACATCCTTTGTTATAGCCCACAGGTTGTCCACCATAAGGAATGCAGATCGCATCATGGTGATTGACCATGGCAAGATAATTGAGTGCGGCAGCCATGAGGAGCTGATCAGAAAGAAGGGTATATATTATAACCTTTACAAAGCCCAGTATAAATATTTGAAAGCTATTTAAAAAAGCCATAATTTATCACCTACCCGATGAGGTAGGTGTTTTTTATTGCCATATTACACAGATAAGCTTTGGATACAATTTAGGAACGGATTCTATATTATGGGAATATATTGTAATATATCAAACGCCAGAATCAGCCATGGACTGCAGACAAATAGCATCTGTTAACGAAGATCGGTCAGCGGCGTCAGCAGGATTTGTATTACTGTGGAGGGAAATATATGGTGTACGGTGAAAGTTACGGCCTGATTGCATTTCACTCGAGGCAACATGCTGTTCATTTCAGCCAGGTTTTGAAAATGGCAGGGTGTTCAAATCAAATAGTGCCTTCTCCCAAAGGGATATCCTTGGGATGCGGCCTGTCGATAAAGTTTTCCCTGCACATGACTGCCAAGGTTATGAATATATACAGCAGATATAAGTATCCCATCACCGGTTTTTATCAGATAGAGCATAGGGGAGGTCAGACTATTATCAGAAGAATGCCCTATCCCCAATAAGGAGGTTGCTGAATAATATTGCTTTACTCCTTTGTTTAAAAAAAGTTCAATATGGGTATAGAATATTTTACAGAAAAATTTTCTTGCATAAATAGATTGATGTTGTTAGAATAATATTCATCAAAGCCGGTATCCCTCGTAGAGCCGGACTTGGATTTAACTCTATGAGACAAGATACCGTCAGGTATCCGAAGCCGGAACTTGAACGGAGGTGTAAAACATGACACTGACCACACGCAAATTAGCAGTTACAGGTATGCTGGCCGCAATTTCGATCATCCTCGGTCTTACTCCTGTGGGCTTGATTCCCTTGCCCTTCAGCCCTACCAAAGCCACCATCATGCATATCCCGGTTATCATCGGGACCATTGTTGAAGGCCCTATTGTCGGACTTATTATTGGTGCCATATTCGGCTTATTTAGCATGTATCAGGCGGCTACAATGCCTACCAATCCTGCCCAGTTTGTATTCCTGGATCCGCTGGTCGCCCTTTTACCCCGCTTGCTCATTGCAATAACCACCTATTATGCTTACAGAGGAGTGAGGCAGGTTTTAAGCAAGGATACCCGGGCGGTGGTGCCTGGTATGGTGGCAGCTGCGGTGGGAACATTGACCAATACAGTAGGTGTGCTTCTGACAATCTATTTACGCTACGGGGCTAAGTATGCTGAAATACTTGGCATACCCCCCGAAACGGTGGGAGGCTTTATATTGGGTATCGGTATAACCCACGGGATTCCCGAGATAATAGTGGCTGTAATCATTGTAACAGCAGTACTGCAAGGTTTACAGCGAATTTACCGAAAAGTTTTTTGACACACTATAGGCAGGGTTTTCCCTGCCTATCTAATTTGAAGGAGTGATGAACATATGCTGTTGGTTATGGATATAGGTAATACCAATACCGTTGTTGGGGTATACGATAACAATACATTGATAAATCATTGGCGTCTGTATACTGATCGGGATAAATCGGCTGACGAAATTGCCATGATTATAATGAATCTGTTCGGGCATCATGGCATATCCCATAGGAGTATCAATGCCATTGCCATTTCATCGGTTGTGCCCACTATGATGGGAGCTCTTGAAGAGATGTGCCGGAAGTATTTTAATATAGAGCCGCTAGTCGTTGGACCGGGGGTAAAGACCGGGATAAACATCCGCTATGAGAATCCCAAGGAGGTAGGGGCTGACAGGATAGTAAATGCGGTGGCCGCATATGAGATATATGGCGGACCGATTATTGTGGTGGACTTCGGAACGGCCACCACCTTCTGCGCTATTTCCGAGAAAGGTGAGTATTTAGGCGGATGTATTGCTCCGGGGATTACCATATCCACCGAGGCATTGTATCAGAGGGCTGCCAAGCTGCCTAAGGTTGAACTTGTTAAGCCGCCTCAGGTTATATGTAAGAACACGGTTAACAGCATACAAGCCGGGATCGTTTACGGCTATATAGGACTGGTGGATCATATCGTAAAGCTTATGAAAAAGGAGCTGGGGAGGGAGGACACAAAGGTAATTGCTACCGGCGGTCTGGCCGGTATGATAGCCGAGGGGTCCGGGACCATACAGGAGATTGCTCCCTATCTGACCCTGGAAGGTCTGAGGATAATATATCAAAGAAATCAGTAGGTATATAAATTTACAAACTGTTTTTTTTGTGTTATCATGATAAAAATAGTTATGTGCTGTCAATTTATGCACTGGTATATTATGGGGGTAGGTGTTTTTTTTGAATATACTGCTGCGCTTCGTGCAGTATCTGGCAAAAAAAGTAATAGTTTTGGCTATAATAGTATGTTTGGCCGTTCTGGCCACCTTGATAGCCTATGACTGTGCAAATATATATATAGTTGTTACTGAAGGGATGACCCTGAGGGCTACTTCGATATTGGAAGGACAGGAAAATGTTGTATTGCAAAAATTTTTCACCCAGGCTTATTTAAAAGCCGATCCTTTGATGAACAATAATGTATATAACGATTTCATCATCCAGGACTATAACATTAAAATGAGGGTTAAATGGTTATGGGCGTGGCCGTGGGAGGAGCGGGTAAAAGCTGTTATCGAAGAATCCATACCTAAAATCGTAGGTAAACCCAGGGATGATGAACAGCCGGTTAAAACGCCGCCTTCGTGGCAAAATGGTGAGAAGATAGTTTTGCTGGAGAAGCAGGATGGCCATTGGAAGATTGCCGGGATTATATTCAAAAGTTCTTTGGATCGGTCCGATACCCAGGAATGATTTATATTAACTATAAGGGAGTTTTTAAATAAATGGCAGTACTGGATGCTGTACAAAGCGTTTTAAGCATCTTGCTTATGATCTCCATCGGTTATGTCCTTAGTTTAAAAGGCTGGTTCAGTCAGGAGACGCCGGCACTGTTTTCCAGATTGGTGGTCAAGGTATCTCTGCCCGCTTTGATGATATCGAACTTGTTAACCACATTCGACAGGAGAACTTTATTGGAAGCAGGAATTGGCCTTGTGCTTCCGATGTTTGTGATTATTTTTTTATTTGGGATCGGAAGGCTCCTTTCAGGAGTACTGAAAGTGCCTTCTGACAGGCGGGGGGTTTTCTTGTCCCTTTTTGCCTTTTCAAATACAATATTTATCGGACTTCCGGTTAATGTGGCACTATTCGGTGAACAAAGCGTTTCCTTTGTGCTCTTGTATTACATATCAAATACGGTATTATTCTGGACCATGGGTGTAAATAGGATTCGGTTGGACGGCCAGTCTGATTATAAATCCGCATCTGTCCGGCAGACAATCAAAAATTTTTTATCCCCTCCCTTGATGGCCTTCATAATTGCCGTGGTGTTTATTATGCTTGGTGTGGAACTTCCCAAGTTTGTAATGGATACAAGCCGGTATATCGGTAATCTTACCACTCCTATGTCCATGCTGTATGTGGGCAATGTCATCCATTCCATCAGGCGCGATGAGATAGAGCTTGACAGGGAAATGCTGGCCGTTATATCAGGCAGATTTATAATTGCTCCTCTGATGATACTGGGGCTGATGTATTTTATACCTGTGCCCGAGCTTATGAAAAAGGTGTTTGTTGTGCAGGCCGCCATGCCTGCAATGACTCAGATAGCTATAGTTTCCAAGGCCTATAAGGCTGATCACAGGTACGCTGCGGCCATGATTACCGCTACGACCATTGCGAGTCTTGTCTTTATTCCGTTGTACATGCTTGTTTTGAGCGGAATCTAGGGAGTTTGATTAGATGCTTGTGCTTGATATGAAGAAATGCTAAAATAATGTGAGTGTTTTTATAGCTGTATACCTAGCCGAACCCTGCGGGTATGAAAGGGTGTATTATGATGGATGCTGCCAATAACAATGGGGAACACAATAAAAATAATGAAAAAAGCAGCAGAAACGGAAGATGGTTCCGCCTCTTTGGCAGTCCCAGGTTTAGAAAGGCTCTGAGGATTATATGGAATAACCCCAAGCTGTTTATCAACGCCATCTATAGCTTTTTTGTGTGCTTTAGGCTTTTTGGTTTAAAATTTTATAGGTTTCCGGTTATAGCTGATTTTGGGAGCAAAATAAGGAAGGCTCATAAGGCTAAATTGGAAATACAAGGGAGATTGTATCTCGGAGGCAGGTATATAGGCGATCAGAGCGGAGCTGATACCTATATGAAGCTGCCTAGGGGTACAACTTGTCGAATACTGGGGAGGGTAAAGCTGGGCCCCGGAGTTCGGGTCATACTTGAACCTGGCGCTAATTTTTCTATAGGTGATAATACCTATATAACCGCAGCATCAATTATACATTGTTCAACCAGCATCAGTATCGGCAGGGATTGTGCCATTGCCTGGGGAACCACTATTATGGATACTGACTTTCACAGCATAGTATATGAGGACGGAAACCAAAACTCCATAAGCAAGCCTATCGTGATCGGGGATAAGGTTTGGATAGGATGTAATTGTACCATTTTAAAGGGAGTGACAATAGGGAATAACAGCGTGATTGCTGCCAATTCCCTTGTTAACAGGGATGTTCCGCCAAATTCGCTGGTGGCAGGCAATCCGGCAAGGGTGGTAAAAACCGGGATCGATTGGCTGGCATAACTCATACCAAGTAGGGACTGGTGAAGCCGGTTGTTCCGTTAAGCGAATAATAATCTGTTTATAAAGTGGCATAAGGGGCACTCTTTTTTTTTAACCAAAAACCGCTCGCGGGAAATTGTTTCATGTTATCAAGCTGTAATACAGGCAATTTGGGGGCTGAAAGGAGTTTATACAAAGTGTTATTACATATCCTGTTATATAATATTGCTCCTGTATTCTTTTTGATTAGCCTGGGCTATATACTGGGCAAAAAATTCAAATTAGACATTCGTTCCCTAAGTAAGCTAAGCATATATATATTTGTTCCTGCAATTATTTTTTTGAATCTCTACGAAACCGAGATTAATTTTAACCAACTGCTACCCGTAATTTTCACCGTTATATTTGTTCTTGCTCTATCGGCAGTTGGTTCTATAGCAGCTAAGATATATCGATACGGTGATGCTAGGAAGAACACGATAAAAAATGCCATTATGTTTTATAATTCAGGGAATTTCGGCATACCCCTTATATCTCTGGTTTTTGCCAATACACCGGTGACCGATTATGCGGTGTCCATACAGATAATGATCATGATAAGTCAGAACCTGCTTAATTATTCCCTTGGCTTTTATAACGCCGCCAGGGGCAGCATGGATTTCAAGTCATCTCTGAAATCAGTCCTAAAGATGCCGGCAATTCATGCCATAATAGCTGCATTGGTTGCAAAGGCAATTCCCTGTGATCTTCGTAATTTTTTTCTGTGGCCTGCCGTGACATACGCAGGAAATGCCATGATCGCCGTTAATTTGCTTATACTTGGGATTCAGCTATCATTAACTAAGTTTGAGTTAAAGAACAAGGATGTCTATTTTGCTGCCTTTTTGCGACTCTGCATAGGTCCCGTCATTGGATACTTGCTTATATTGTTATTACGGCTTGAAGGAGCAATGGCTAAAGTTTTAATGATATCTTCCGGGCTTCCTACCGCCGTCAATACTGTGTTAATTGCAGCCGAGTTTAATAATGAACCCGAATTTGCCACCCAGGTGGTGGTCGTGACAACCCTGTTTTGCCTTTTTACCTTGCCGCTGGTGATATATTTTGCTCAGATGGCTTTCTAAATTCCTGCCTTTATAAGGGTGGGATATATAAAAAGGAAGGTGGTATAGGGTGAAGGTGAAGTATCCTCCAATCAACCCTAAATGCGCTCATTTCCTCCACGGTGCCGATTACAATCCGGATCAGTGGAAGGCTACCCCCGATGTTTGGGATGAGGATATGCGCCTGATGAAGCTGGCTCACTGCAATGCAATGTCGGTGGGGATATTTTCCTGGGCAAGTTTAGAGCCCGAGGAAGGTCGATTCGAGTTCAGCTGGCTTGATACTATCATGGACAAATTGGCCGAAAATGGTGCTTACGCCGTTCTGGCAACACCCAGCGGAGCCAGGCCGGCATGGCTGGCTGAGAAGTATCCTGAGGTGCTTCGCGTCGGGGCAGACCGGGTTAGGATACTATTCGGCGCCCGTCACAACCACTGTTATACTTCGCCGGTATACCGGGAAAAAACCCGTCTTATCAATCAGAAGCTTGCCCAACGCTATAAGGAGCATCCGGCGCTTCTGGTATGGCATGTTTCCAATGAGTACGGAGGCGAATGCCATTGTGAGCTGTGTCAGGAGGCTTTCAGGGAGTGGTTGAAGAAAAAATATGACGGGGATTTGGATAAGCTGAATCATGCATGGTGGACCGCATTTTGGAGCCATACTTATACTGATTGGAGCCAGATACAATCCCCGGCACCTCATGGCGAAAGATCAATTCACGGCCTCAATCTTGACTGGAAGCGCTTTGTTACACATCAGACCATAGAGTTTTTTAAGAATGAAATTGCCCCGTTAAAGGAAATTACGCCCGATGTTCCCGTAACTACGAATTTTATGGGCTTGTATCCCGGCCTCAATTACTGGAAATTTGCCCGGGAGGTAGATGTGGTTTCGTGGGATAACTATCCCACATGGCATGGCAGGGAAGCTGACTGGGAGCTTGCATTTAAGATTGGCTTTGTACATGATATTAACCGATCTCTTAAAGGCGGAAAGCCCTTTATGCTTATGGAGAGCACACCCAGCATGACCAACTGGCAGCAGGTGGCAAAACTGAAGCGCCCGGGAATGCATCTGTTGTCTTCCATACAGGCGGTAGCCCACGGCTCTGATACCGTCCAGTATTTCCAATGGCGAAAAAGCAGGGGATGCTCCGAAAAATTCCACGGAGCTGTTGTGGATCACTGTGGCCATGAAAATACCCGGGTGTTCAGGGATGTTGCAGAGGTGGGAAAGGTCCTTGAAAAGCTGGATCCAGTTGTAGGCTCAACCGTAAGGCCCGATGTGGCAATAATATATGATTGGGAGAACTACTGGGCTATAGAGGACGCCCAGGGGCCAAGGCGGGAGAAGAAGAATTACCAGTTGACCTGTCAGATGCATTACCGCCCCTTCTGGAAAAATGGGGTCCCAGTGGATGTCATAGATATGGACTGTGATTTTTCGGGTTATAAGCTGCTTATAGCTCCCATGTTATACATGGTGCGTCCTGGAGTGGCCGAGAGAATAGAGAAATTTGTTGAGACCGGTGGCACCTTCGTGACCACCTATTGGAGCGGTATTGTTGATGAAAATGATCTATGTTTCCTGGGAGGTTTTCCGGGTCCCTTGCGAAGGGTAACGGGCGTCTGGTCAGAGGAGATAGATGCGCTGTATGATCACGATATAAACCATGTTGTTGTTAAGGACGCAGGCTCCCTGGGTCTTAAGAATGAATACGAGGCAAGGGAATTGTGCGATTTAATACATGCCGAAACCGCTCGGGTATTGGCTATATATAAGAGCGATTTTTATGCCGGCAGGCCAGCGTTAACAGTAAACATCTTTGGAAAGGGCATGGCATATTACATAGCCTTTAGAAATAATGACGATTTTCTGGATGATTTCTACGGTCGGCTTATAAATGAATTGAACCTTAAGAGAGTTGTTGATGCCCAGTTGCCCGAGGGGGTTACGGCGCAGCTTCGAACAGATGGGGAACAAAACTTCATATTTCTCCTGAATTTTGTTCCGGAAGCGAGGACGGTGGATCTGGGCAGCAAGGCATATGAGGACATGCTTAACCATGAACGGGTTACCGGATGCATAACCCTGGAGGGATACGGAGTCAGGATTTTACAGGAATCCTTAAGCTAGGTTATAAAGGATGGCTGTCATAAGCCATCCTACTTTTTTATAGGCCCTTATTATCGGGCTAAGATTGATTTGTTTTTATGAATGGGGGTATAATTTTACTTGAGTTTGGCTGCGTCCTGAAATATATTGTCTTTGGAATGTATCATATGGGAGGGTTCATCATGAAAAACTACTGCAAAACGTGGTTTGTTTGGCTGATATTTTTGATTTTGGGCTTAATTTTGCTGACAAGCTGTTCTTTCCGTATGCCTCCGGAACATGAAAAACCGGAGGATGAGGGAGGAGGCGCCGAAAATGAATCCGATCAGCAATCGAATAGTGATGAGGGGGAACAACCTACTTCTCCTTCGGAGGATGGCGAGTCGTCTGCTGAAGATGATACCGCAAAGCCGGAGGAAGAGCCTCAGGACCCCGCTGTTTTGTTTGAGGAACAGGTACAGGCTTATCTCGATAGTATGACGCTAAGACAAAAGATCGGTCAGATGATAATTGTCGGCTTTGATGGGTATGAGCCCTCCGAAGCCGTTAAAGATATGATACAGAACTATCATGTAGGGAGCGTAATATTATTTACCAGAAATATTAAGGATAGTTCTCAGCTGGTAAAGCTGAATAATGATCTGAAAGCTCTGAACAAGGATAATTTGCTTCCCTTGATAATATCCGCCGATCAGGAAGGGGGAAGGGTTAAGCGCCTGCCTGCCGATGCTACCCGCTTTCCGGCAAACCTTGTGATTGGGAATAAGAAATCAGCTCAACTGGCATATGACGTTGGCAAAGTTACCGGATTGGAGATGAAGGCCTATGGCTTTAACCTCAATTTTGCACCAGTATTGGATATATTCAGCAATCCTGAAAACACCGTTATCGGTGATAGAGCTTTGGGAACTGCTCCTGAGACGGTTGCAGAACTGGGAATTGCTATTATGAAAGGCCTGAAGGCCGGTGGGGTTATTCCGGTAATCAAACACTTTCCCGGGCACGGTGATACAGTGCTGGATTCTCATATAGATCTGCCCAGTGTAAACCATGGTTGGGAAAGGCTGGAGAGTTTTGAGCTGATTCCCTTCAAAAAGGCCATTGAAGCGGGTGCCGATATGGTGATGGTGGCTCATATTGTATACCCCAACATTATGGATGAAGAATTACCCGCGAGCCTATCCGAGGAAATGATCACCGGAGTGTTACGGGAAAGGCTGAAATTTGACGGCGTGGTCATATCCGACGATATGGATATGGGAGCCATTCAGAAACATTACAACATGGGAGAAGCTGCCGTACGGGCGGTACTTGCCGGGACCGATATAGTATCGGTATGCCACAGTTATGAACGACAAAAGCAAGCCTATGAAGCCATCCTTAAGGCTGTAGAGGATGGAACCATTCCACCGGAGCGTATTGATGAATCGGTAAGGCGTATAATCAGATTGAAGCTTAAATACGGTTTGACTGATGAGCCTGCTGACCCCGATGCCCTGCATAATGTGGTCGGGACAGAAGAACACCAGGCTGTAGCTGATAAAGCATGGGGAAAAGAATAAATGTTAGGAATATTATTCTAATTACTGGCGCTTTACGGCAGAAATAC
Organism: Clostridiales bacterium DTU074; assembly: GCA_001513075.1. Lineage (GTDB taxonomy): Bacteria > Bacillota > Clostridia > Caldicoprobacterales > Caldicoprobacteraceae > DTU074. The sequence continues at coordinate 23,229 of LFSE01000025.1, forward strand.
GTAAACCTGCCTCGAACTTCCGTTAAAACTTGCTTCGCCCAGACATTGATTGCGGCTACCCTTTACTTTGTTAATGGGTGTTGCGCTTGTCTCAAGGTGGTTTCAATAGTATTACTGCATGCGCTAAGCTTATATTCTTCTTTTATTTCCGTTCTAATTCTGTTATACTTTATTTTGAATCATTTTAAGCTGGATATTATATAGGGAGATGAAGGAAGAAGGTATATGAACGTATGAACAGCAGCAAGGTCATATTCGTAAAAGGTGCCAGAGAGCATAACCTAAAAAATATAGATGTAATAATTCCCAGAGATAAGCTGGTGGTGTTTACCGGGCTGAGCGGTTCTGGCAAATCATCTCTGGCTTTCGATACTCTTTATGCCGAGGGACAGCGCAGGTATATTGAATCCTTGTCGGCTTATGCACGGCAGTTTCTGGGACAGATGGAAAAGCCGGATGTGGACTACATTGAAGGTTTATCACCCGCCATATCCATTGACCAGAAAACTACACGGCGAAACCCCCGTTCTACTGTAGGAACGGTTACCGAGATATACGACTATCTTCGCCTTTTGTTTGCGCGAATAGGTATTCCCCACTGCCCCAGCTGCGGTAGAGAAATTCAACAGCAGACGGTGGAGCAGATGGTGGACATCATAATGGAAATGGAGGAAGGCACCAGGATTCAGCTTTTGGCCCCGCTGATCCGGGGAAGAAAGGGGGAATACGTACGTCTGTTGGATGATATTAGAAAGGATGGCTATGTCCGCGTCCGTATAGACGGGGAAATGCGAGAGCTTTCGGAAGAGATAAAGCTGGATAGAAATAAAAAGCATACCATCGAGGTGGTAGTGGACAGGATAATTATCAGGCCGGGTATTGAACGGAGGCTGGCGGATTCGTTGGAGACGGTATTGAATTTAAGCGGTGGCTTGGTTGTGGTGGACGTAGTCGGGGGCCAGGAGATGCTTTTCAGCCAAAGCTATGCCTGTCCTGACTGTGGAATAAGCATAGAGGAACTGACACCCAGGATGTTTTCATTTAACAGCCCGTACGGTGCATGTCCCACCTGCCACGGCCTGGGTGTTTTTTTGGAACTGGATCCGGATTTGATAATCCCGAATCCCAGTTTGTCTTTGGCTGAGGGGGCTATTTCGGTTCCGGGTTGGAATAGTAAGAATGAGGACAGTATTGCGGGAATGTATATGAAAGCCTTGGCTGAACACTACGGTTTTAGCCTGGATACTCCTGTGGAAGATCTGTCTGAAGAGGTATTGGATGCCATACTGTATGGTACCCGTGGAAAGAAAATACGGGTTGAATACAGCAGGAGCTATGGCTCAGGGTACTTCATGGCTCCATTTGAAGGGATCATTCCCAATCTGAGGCGCAGATATCAGGAAACCGATTCGGATTACAGCCGGGAAGAGATTGAGCAATATATGAGTGAAAACCTCTGCCAGGCCTGTAATGGTGCAAGACTGAAACCCGAAGTTCTGGCCGTTACGGTCGGCGGGTTGAACATACACCAGGTAACCAATATGTCGGTTAAGGAAGCTTTGGATTTTTTTAATGGTTTAAAGTTGACCGACAGGGAACAGCTCATCGCCCATCAGGTGCTTAAGGAGATCCGTGCTCGCCTGGAATTTATGATAGATGTGGGACTGGACTATCTTACGCTGTCACGGGCAGCCGGCACATTATCGGGCGGTGAAGCGCAGAGGATCAGACTGGCTACCCAGATCGGCTCCAGTCTGGTAGGGGTCCTTTATATATTGGATGAGCCCAGCATAGGCCTGCATCAGCGGGATAATGCCCGGCTAATTAAAACACTGAAGCGGTTGAGAGACCTGGGTAATACGGTCATAGTCGTAGAGCATGACGAGGAAACCATACGTTCGGCTGATTATATAGTTGACATAGGTCCGGGAGCCGGGGTTCACGGAGGTCATGTGGTTGCAACCGGCTCCGTTGAAGATATCATAAATACTCCTGAATCCATCACGGGGCAGTATTTAAGCGGTGTGAAGCGTGTGAAAATCCCTGCGGTCAGAAGAGACTGCGGAGGCAGATGGCTTGTAATAAAGGGAGCCCGTGAAAACAATCTGAAGAACATCGATGTAAGGATACCTTTAGGGGTAATGACCTGCGTAACCGGAGTTTCCGGCTCGGGCAAGAGCACTTTGATAAATGAAATTCTCTACAAAGCCCTGGCAAGAGAGCTTAACCGGGCCGGCGTAAAGCCCGGCCGGCATGACTGTATCCTGGGCACCGAGCACTTGGATAAGGTAATAAATATAGACCAGTCCCCCATAGGCAGGACACCCCGATCAAATCCTGCCACTTATACCGGAGTTTTTGACAGCATCCGGGAAGTTTTTGCCATGACCGGCGAAGCCAAGGTGCGGGGTTATAACAAAGGGCGTTTCAGCTTTAATGTGAAGGGGGGCCGATGTGAGGCTTGCCGGGGAGACGGTATTATAAGAATCGAGATGCATTTTCTGTCGGATGTATATGTACCCTGCGAGGTTTGTAAGGGGAAGAGATACAATCGGGATACCCTGCAGGTCAAATATAAAGGAAAAAACATAGCCGATGTTTTGGATATGACAGTGGAAGAGGCTATGGTATTCTTTGAGAATATACCCAGGATATATCGTAAGCTCAAGACCTTGTACGATGTTGGGCTGGGATATATTAAGCTTGGACAACCCTCAACCACCCTTTCGGGAGGGGAGGCACAGAGGGTTAAGCTGTCCACCGAGCTAAGCAAGCGAAGCAACGGCCGGACCATATATATACTGGACGAGCCTACTACGGGCCTGCACATTGCCGATGTGGACAGGTTAATCGATGTTTTGCAGAGGTTGGTAGAAGCCGGCAGCACGGTGGTGATAATCGAACACAATCTGGATGTTATTAAGACGGCTGATTATATTATCGACCTCGGACCGGAAGGGGGCGACAGGGGAGGAATGATCGTAGCCGAAGGAACTCCCGAGGAGATCATAAAAGTGGAGAACAGCTATACAGGTAAATTCCTGAAACCCATACTTGAGGGAAGATTGTTGGAAAGGGTGTGATTCTGATGGAGAGAGCTTTTCGATATCAGACGGGCGAGACCGATGAAATAGTCGGGGAACTGCGGAAAAACGGAAATGTAGAGGTAGACGTGGATTCGGAGGATAAAATAAGACCATTTCTTAAGGATTTGGAGAGGTACGGGATATACGAGCTGGTTGACATTCCTTGGGATTACGAAGCCATAAGCTTTTTTGAAAATCAGGATTTTGTATGCAGGGTTCATGTGGAGGATCGGGAAGACAGGTCTCATGCCACCTCCCTGTATATAGATTTTTTTAGTGAGTATATCGAGAAGAGCTATGATGAAATATTCTGGGGTTAAAAAACATTAACAAGGCTCAGGGACTCCTTTTCGGGAATATGTAGGATAAATAGCTTGAGTACGGCAATTTCAGCCAGAGCATCGGCTTTTTCACGAATTTCTACCAGCTGCTTTACCCTGGCCAGGCTTGAGTCAATATTGTCGACTTCTTCATGGTTGATGAATATCTGCCAGGATTTTTTGTTTTCATTCCATAGTCGGGTGATGGCTTTTACCTGATTGTCGGCTGATGGCCAGTTGTCGTTTTTGATGGCAGCTTCCAGATGATCCAGGTGTCGTCCCAGATTGCCGGCTGAGCTTTCCAGCATGTTTTGCGTCCACACGGCAAAGGTTATGAAAATTATTACTGATATTATCAGGAATATCATCAGTCTCAAGGTGTTTACCTCCGATTTTCCTTTATTTCTATCTGCAGGTTTCCTTGGCTGTCCAGGTAAGCATAGAACACATCACGAGCTTTTAACCCATTAACCTGCAGTTGCTGCATAAGCCAATCGATATCCAAACCGGCTTCGGTGAGATTTTTATGCTGGATATGTCCGTCCATAATCAAATTATAAGGCAGCCCTTCATACCGCGTGGGAAGATTAAGATCTTCCGGTGTTGCAGGCCGTTTTTGTGCTTTGGGTATAACGGTCAGCTGTCCGTTGGTTTCCAGAATGGCATATTCTACATCCGATACATTGACTATATTATTCGTTCGGAGCTGTTCCAGAAGGTCGTTTACATTAAATCTTAGCCGTGCAAGTTCTTTTTGTACGATTTTACCGTTCCGGATCACTATGCTGGGAGTCCCGCATATGATCCCCCTTGCTCTGCCGCTTTTCAGGATGATATAGGATAACAGCACCTGTGACAAGAGCAGTGTAAACGCCGGGACAAGCCCATTTATAAGAGGTATTCCTGGAGCCTGCATGGGCACCGAGGCTACTTCGGCAATCATTAACGTGATGACCAGCTCGAAGGGCTGGAGCTCCCCTACCTGTCTCTTACCCATGATCCTCATGCCAATAACTACACCAATGTACAATATTAAAGCCCTAAAAAACGTATTAAGCATATGCCCAAAAACTCACCCTTGTTCCTCATATTTTCCCTTGCTGCGAAATCTTTTATTATCAAATTGCGGTTATTTCACAACCGGCAAGTTTTAAGCTTAATTACTTTTTAGTAACTTGAGCTGTAATATAATGTCTGAATTATTGCTATTTTTGCAGTTTATATTAGGTTGGCTTTTATGGGTGCATTTTATTCCCGATTCTGTTATATGACTTGTTGTTTCGTTGTGGATACCGCATAAATCATCTTATTTTCATTTTTTATTTAGCACTTTACTAATTTACTATAATAAAGTATAATATAACTCGGTCGTATATTAGGAATGAATGGAGGAATTAAAATGAAGAAAAGCATTATATTTCTACTGGCGATTGCAATGATGACAGGAGTTTTGTTATCTGCATGTTCAGGAGCACAGCAGACGGCTAAGGATACATCGTTGGAAGACATTAAAAAAGCCGGCAAATTCATAGTAGGATTGGACGATTCCTTCCCTCCAATGGGATTCAGGGATGAGGCTGGAAATATTGTCGGATTTGATATCGATTTGGCCAAAGAAGCCGCCAAGAGGCTGGGTGTAGAGGTGGAATTCAGGCCTATTGACTGGAACAGCAAGGAGTTGGAGCTTAAGAATAAAAAGATTGACATGATATGGAACGGGCTTACCATTACCGAGGAAAGAAAGAAAAATATGGCCTTTACAAAACCATATCTTGCTAATAAACAGATCATCGTGGTGCTTGAAGGATCTGATGTAAAGGGGAAAGCTGACCTTGCCGGAAAAAAGGTGGGGGCACAGTTGGACAGCAGCGGTGCCGAGGCGGTTCAGAATGATGAAGAAGTCTATAATTCGCTGGAGGAATTGGTGCTGTATCCCGATTATCTTGAAGCTTTTCTTGATTTAGAAAACGGTAGGATTGCAGCTCTTGTAGTTGATGAGATTCTGGGCAAATATTATATTGCTAAGAGAGGCAGCGGATATAAAGTTTTGGACGAAAACTTCGGCGATGAAGAGTATGGCGTTGGTCTCAGACTGGAGGACAAGCAGTTATTGGATGCTTTGAACAAAGTACTGGATGAGATGAAGGAAGACGGGACAATGGCTGAGATTTCCAAGCAATGGTTTGGTGAAGATATTATTTTGAAGTAATATTTTGAAGTAATATTTTGAAGGATAGAGCGCTAGCGAATTCTATATGCAGCCTCAAAACAGGCAAAGTTTTGAGGCTGCAAGCTGTAATCAAAACAGGCTCTATGCATTTCTATTAATTATGGGAGAGAAAAAATGCAGGAACTATTATCGGAAGTAATTGTCCCAACTGCCAGCTATATATCCAGAATCATTGTTCCCATGCTGGAGGGTACGGTGGTTACCCTTAAGCTGTTCTTTATTACCATTATACTGTCAATACCGCTGGGGGTACTTGTTGCGCTGGCTCGCATCTCCAAGTACAGGCTGCTTAGCAATGCCGTCGGAGTATATATATGGCTATTACGCGGTACTCCCCTTCTGCTCCAGGTTTTCTTTGTATATTATGGTTTGCCCAATTTTGGTATTGTGCTCGACAGCTTCCCGGCAGCTTGTATTGCTTTTGTTCTTAACTATGCTGCTTATCTGGCCGAGATTTTCAGGGCCGGCATACAGTCTATTGACAAAGGACAGTATGAAGGAGCCAAAGTGCTTGGTTTCACATACTGGCAGACTATGTGGAGGATCATTCTTCCCCAAACCGTAAGGAGGGTGCTGCCTCCTGTCAGCAATGAAGCCATAACCCTTGTCAAGGATACGGCCCTGGTCTATGCTATCGGCCTGGGAGAACTTTTAAGGGCAACCAAAATTGCGGTATCCAGGGATGCGGTGACATCACCTTTTGTTGTGGCTGCGGTATTTTATTTGGCCATGACATTTTTGCTTACCAAGTTATTTGATAAACTGGAAAAGAGATTTGCAATATACTGATAGGAGTTTGGGACGTATGTATATGATTGAGGCCAGAAATATTCATAAATCCTTTGACAATTTACACGTTTTGAAAGGTATTTCGCTGATGGTTGAAGAGGGTGAAGTGATAGCCATTATTGGGCCTTCCGGTTCGGGAAAAAGTACGTTGTTACGCTGTCTTATACATTTGGAGGTCATTGACAGAGGGGATATTATTATCCAGGGACAACCCTTTGCGTACGAGGCTGAAGATGGAAAGAGCCACTATGTTGACGACAAAAAGATCAGGGAGATATGTAAAAAGCTGGGGATGGTGTTTCAGAATTTCAATCTGTTTCCCCATAAAACCGTGCTGGAAAATATTATTGAAGCGCCTATTGTAGTCAATAAAATGGATAGAAAAGAGGCTATCGATATAGCTGAAGACTTGCTTAAAAGGGTAGGATTGGAGGATAAAAGGGACAATTATCCGTCCCAGCTTTCGGGGGGGCAGAAGCAAAGAGTGGCAATAGCAAGAGCTCTGGCTATGAAACCCGACATAATGCTTTTCGATGAGCCCACATCATCGCTGGATCCCGAGCTAACCGGAGAAGTGCTCAAGGTGATGCGGGATCTGGCTGAAGACCGTATGACCATGCTGGTTGTTACTCACGAAATGGGCTTTGCCAGAGAAGTAGCTGATCGGGTGATTTTTATGGATGGTGGGGAGATAATTGAGGAGGGATGTCCCAACGACATTTTCCGAAATCCCAGCAACGTGAGGACCAGAAGCTTTCTTGAACAGGTGTTGTAACTGTGAGTTTGCTGATGGAGCTACCTTGAGCTGTTATTAGAATAACAAATCCAGCTTGTTTAAATCCGTGGAAATATTAGATATCAATGGGCGGGAAGAGGTGCATCCGGCTAACGCCCATTGATATCTTTTTATGCGTTTTGGATGGCAGACTCGAAAGCATGTTATGGATAAATGTGTATCCTTATGCATAGAGGGGACTGATAGAATCCATTTTTTTTCTGTACTCTCCCGGTGTAATGCCGTATTTATCCTTAAAGAGCTTTATATAGTACTGGTTGCTACCGAAACCAACATTTTCGGCAATAGTTTTTATTGAATGGTCGGTTTCCCTTAAATATTTTAACGAGATGTCCAACCTGACTTCATTAAGATAGTCATTGAATTTTTTGCCCATTTTTTCGTAGAAGATTCTGCTAAAGTGCTGTCTGGAAAGAGAGAAATACTCGGCAGTGATTTCTAAATTTATATTTTTGTTATAATTTTCATGTACGAAATTTATGATATCATTAACCAGGGATGAATGGGGATCGATCCTGTTGGATTTTATATGGCTGATTACTTTGTTCAACATATGTTCGCACCAGATTTTTGTGTTTTTCATGGTTTTTATATTAAGAACTTCTTTATATATATTTGAATCCAGGAAAAGGGTTGAAATACCGTTTGATTCCAAAAATTTTAAGATGTCGTTTATTATTTGGACAATATACAGCTGGAAATACTCATATGATATATTCTTTTCTATAATACTGTTAAATAATTTGTTAAAGTTGGCAATTGCTTTTTCGTTATCGCAGTTCAATATACTCAACAGCAGTTGTTTTTCATCCATCATCATTGGCTGATTTGACGATTTTGCCGGTTGCACTATATCGTTTGCGTATATGACATTGTTTTTGTTGCTCTTTATTCCTATATAGTTTATTGCGTCTATGGCAGTTGTATACGAATACGATAAATCCATAATATTGTTCACCGTGAGGCCGACGCTGATATATATATTATGGCCAATTTGCTTTTTGACGGCTGAATTTATTCTTTCGGGTATGCCTGTAGCGTTTCCGCCGGCTTTGTTATTCCAGGATATCAATATAAGCGTATCGTCCTCCGTGTAATTATATAGGATCTCCATGTTTTTGTAGTTCAATTCTTTCTTAATTACACTATTTAAAATTTCTTTAAGGAACTGGCATTTAGATATATTATTTCCTTCCAACATTTCAATCGTATTTTCGATGAGTATAACGTAAACTGTAAAGTCGGATGCATCCTTAATATCTATACCCAGGAAGTCGGCTCTATTTAAAACGGATTTTATGTCATTATTTTTTCCTTCTATTATATTTTTGAAGAACAACTCCTTCAATAAGGGGAGATTGGCTGATAATTTCTCATTAATTTCATAGTTTTGTTCTTCAAGCAAATGATATTTGTACTTAATGTACTGAAATTCATTTCTGTTATTTGTTATTTCAGCTGGATTGGCGCGTTTGGCTATGAAGTAGATTAAAGATTTGATGGGGTTGTATAATCTGTTGGAAGTATAATATGCTATTACCAAAGAAACGCAGGATATTGAAAGAAAGGCGATTATTATATTTATCAAAGGTTTAAGACTGGCGTAGGTATAGAAATTGGGAGAGATAATTAAAGTTCTTAAACCATATTTGTTTAAGCCGGAATAAAATGTCATAATATTGCGGTTATATTTGCTGGCAGTAAAACCCGATTTCTCGGTGTTATGGATTGAATCAATAATACCCGTTAGCAGATTATTATCGTATTTATTCCTGAGTTCATCAGGTAAAAATATCTCATTCTTGTTTTTGTCCACTATAAAAAACATGTTGGCCATATCCTGTTCGGTATCATCCTGAAGGAACAGATTTTCTCCCTTTATATCCACTACTAATAATGCATTGTTTTCAGTAAACGGTATCTTTCTGATAATCGTCAGAATATTTCCTAAATATTTGTTATAGCCGGTATAATCTTCGGGATATTTTATTTTACGGCTGAACAATGAGTAACCAAAATTGGGGGTATCGGTATTCTTCAATATTTTTATAATTTCCCTGTCATAGAATTCATCTTCATGATAGTATCCTAAATCGGAAACGATAAGCTTATTATCGGGATAGTAAATATATATTGAATTAATTTGCTTATACAGTGTGCGGCGTTCTGCGCATAAGCTATAAGTAATGTATAATAGAGCATTCATATTTGAAGAATTTTGGTATAACTCATCGATATCAGCGCAAAAAGTCTGTATAGTTTTATCAACAAGCAATCCGTTGGTTTTCTTTATAATCTCGTATATATCCCGTTCCACATGTTTATTGTATTGTTCAACTGCAAATATATTTTGTCTTTTGCTTCTCTCAAACAGCTCATTATTGTAATTGGTATAGCTTACCGTAAAGAATAGGGATATAGGTATTAAAGATAATAATAATAGGCAGATAAACAATTGATTGAAAAATGAGCCCTTTACATCACTAAAGTTTTTTTTTGCTCTTAAGTTCATAGGATGTCTATACCTCCTCAAGTACTAAAAAATATGAAATTGAATAATATAAATATATCTTTTGATACTGGAACAGCATGATATATGAATTGGCAGATTCAGTAACAAGTTTAATTCTACTGTTTTAGCATTATATTTATATTCATATTATTTAAATATTCTATGTTAAGATATAAATTCCTTCTTAGTTTTGTTTTTAATGCGTAAGCGTAAAATAATACCCACCTTGACGAGAAAACATCATTTTGTGGGCACAAATTGCA
>LFSE01000026.1 GCA_001513075.1 Clostridiales bacterium DTU074
ATTTAGGGATACGGCCCCTGGAAAAAACGGCGGTACTGGATCCTAACAATAACGTTGTGGGGCATCAGTATATCGATCAGCTGACAACTGAGGAGGATCTTGAGAAGATAAAAATGCCACAGATATATTTGGATGAAAAGGCAACCGCCGAGTTGGAGGAGAAGGCTCATGAGATATTTGATGGGATCCTGGAAGTACGAATGCAAGGGATGTTCCCCAGCTTTGCTGTGTGGGATCGAATTGTAGAATGGCATGGCGTTGAGAATTCACTTATAGACCTTATTGAGAGGCCCGGGTTTATACACAAGATTTTGTCCAGAGTTACCGATGCGTATCTTTTGATGCTTGATCAATTGGAGAAGCAAGGTTTATTGGGATATGGACAGGGGACGATACACTGCTCGGGGGCATATACCGATGAATTGCCTGCTGCGGATTTTGATCCTAAGCGCCCCAGGGCAAAGGATCTTTGGACGTGCGGAATGGCGCAGATCTTTTCGACGGTATCACCGGCCATGCATCAGGAGTTTGAGCTGGATTATGCAGAAAAATGGTACAAAAGGTTTGGCCTTGTGTACTATGGATGTTGTGAGCCCCTGCATAATAAATTAGATATAGTCAGAAAAATACCCAACTTAAGAAAGATATCCATGAGTCCCTGGGTGGATCAGGAAAAGGGAGCGGAGAAAATCGGACCGGATTTTGTATTCTCACGGAAGCCCAATCCGGCATTTCTTGCTGGTGATAGCTGGGATCCTGCGGTTGTAGAGGAAGATCTGCGAAAGACCTTGGAAATATGCACGCGCAATGATTGTCCGGTTGAATTCATATTAAAGGATATAAGTACCGTCCGTTATCAGCCCCAAAGGCTCTGGCAATGGGCGGATATAGCTATGAAAGTGGTGCAAGGCTAGCTGGCAACTGAAAATGTTTAAATATTTTACATTGGTTCTTTTGATAGCCATGAGTATCATTGCCCATTTATAAATTTTAGAAGAATTGTAACGCGGACACTTAATTTTTGGTATAATAGTCATAGGCCTCGGCCTCCGTTTGGAGTAATGGGTTTTTCCAATGACGCTATTATACCTTAAGGAGTCCGAGGCTTCAATTTTCATTTAACTTAACGGAACGAGTAAACTACGAAGGAGGCTCAGCATGAATTCAAGAGAAAAAATTAAACGCATCTTTAGCCGGACTTCGCAAGGAACCATCGGTTTCTGGACAGGGAATCCCCATTCTGATACCCGAAAAATATATTTGGAGAAGTTAGGCATGACTGATATGGAGGAGTTTTTTCAGTATCTCAACGATGACTGCCGCTGGATTACCGCAGATCGGGCCTACAAACATCCCGAAGGGAAGCCTATTTTTGATATTTACGGAGGACGTGAGAAAAAGGCTCATGGAGAGGGAGGCTATTTTGCTAACTGCGAATCCATTGAGGACGTTGAAAAATTCCCCTGGCCTAATCCTGATTACCTGGATTTTCAGGATGTTTTGGAGGAAGTGCGCAGGCATTCGGATAAGGGGGTATTTACCGGTTTTTGGAGCCCTTTTTTCCATATTGTCGCTGATTTTTTCGGTATGGAGAACTATTTTTTGAAGATGTACACTCATCCGGAGGTCGTTGAGGCGGTCACGGAGCATGTGGTTAACTTTCTGGTTGAAGCCAATGATCGTTTCTTTGCCGCTCTGGGAGATGATGCGGATACCTTCTTTTTTGGCAATGACTTTGGCACCCAGCTGGATCTTTTAATATCACCTCAGCTATTTAAGCGTTTTGTTCTGCCTGGTTTTAAAAAGCTTATAGATGTAGCTAAAAAGCACAACAAAAAAGTGTTATTGCATTCCTGCGGATCGATATACAAGGTCATTCCTCTGCTTATTGATGCGGGCGTAGATGCACTTCATCCTTTGCAGGCTAAAGCGGCCAACATGGATGCCCAAACCCTTGCCCGGGAATTCAAAAACCACATTGCTTTTGTCGGAGCGGTGGACACCCAGGAGCTGTTGATAAAAGCAACGCCGCAGCAGATCAAGGATGAGGTGCGACGGCTTCGCGATCTTTTGGGCCCGAATTTGATAATAAGTCCGAGCCACGAGGCCATATTGCCCAATGTTCCTCTGGAGAATGTGATAGCTATGGCGGAAGCTGCAAGGGAGTAGAAGGTATCGATCAGCCTGACCACTGGAACCTTCTTTGTTGGTTATGCTTTATTGATGGCTTGGGCATTACCTGTGGTTAATGTGAATTGCTGGCTTTCTGCAAATAGGGCAACACAACAAGTAGAAAGGGGATCATAATGAGTGATAAAGCTATTAAAAGAAGGTTAAGGCGTTCGGAGAGTTTTTTGGGCATTCATTTTGATTTTCATGCCGATGATGATTGTACCGAGATTGGTAAAAATACTACCCGGGAAATGATTGAGAATATAATCAAAAGAGTAAAGCCGGACTATATACAATGCGATTGTAAGGGACACAGGGGTTTGTCAAGCTATCCTACAAAGGTTGGAAATCAGGCACCCGGGATTATAGGTGATCCTCTCAAAATTTGGCGGGATGTTACTGCGGAATACGGTGTCGCCCTTTATATGCATTATTCGGGGGTATGGGATACCGAAGCGATAAAGCATCACCCTGAATGGGCGCGGATAGATGAAAACGGTAACATTGATCCGAATAACACGTCCACCTTTGGACCTTATGTGGATGAACTGCTTATTCCCCAGCTAAAGGAGCTTTCGGATGAGTATGGAGTGGATGGCGTATGGGTGGATGGCGAGTGTTGGGCAACCTGCCATGATTACAGAGAAGAAGTGATAAGGGCATTTATGGAGAAGACGGGGATAACCGAGATACCGCGAAAACCTGAAGACCCTTATTATTATGAATATAGCGAATTCTGCAGGGAAGCCTTCAGAAGGTATTTAAAACACTATGTTGAGGAGATGCATAAGCATAACCCCAACTTTCAGATAGCAAGCAATTGGGCATACAGCTCCTTTATGCCCGAACCTGTAAACATTGATGTGGATTATATATCGGGAGATTATACCTTACAGAACAGCGTTAATTCAGCCCGTTTTGAAGGGCGGTGCATGGCACCCCAGGGTAAACCGTGGGATCTAATGGCCTGGGCTTTTGGTGGGCGGTTTAAAGAAGCTGTATGGTGTACAAAGACTCCAGTTCAGCTGATGCAGGAAGCGGCGATTGTTCTGTCGCTGGGCGGGGGTTTCCAAGCTTATTTCAGGCAGAAGCGGGATGGTTCGATAAGCGATTGGGAAATGGGAGTGATGGAAAAAGTAGCCGAATTCTGTCGTGCACGTCAAAAAGTGTGTCATAAGGCGAAAGCTGTGCCCCAGATAGCCCTTTTGAATTCGAGTGCCGACTACTACAGAAAGTGCAAAAGACTTTTTTCACCATGGCATGGTGAGTTTATTCCGATTCAGGGGATTTTGAGGAATTTGCTGGAAAACCAATATTGTGTGGAGATTTTGTCAGAACATCATCTGAATGATAAGATGGATGAATATCCGCTTATCATTGTGCCGGAATGCAGGTATCTGGAACAGGACTTTATACAAAAGCTGACTGAATATGTGAGGAACGGAGGGAATTTGCTGGTAATAGGGCCGACGGCAGCAGCACTGTTTGAAGAACAGCTGGGTATAAGGCTGGAGGGTGAGGTACAAAGTGAAGCGGTAAAATGGTTGAGCTATAAAGGCTTTATGTCAGGTTTTAAGACCGATTTTCAGAAAGTAACGTTAAAAGAAGGGGTAAAAGCCATAGGTAAGTTATACGATGATAATGACACAAAAGGCAAATATGACATTGCTGCGTCTAAAAATAATTATGGAAAAGGGAAGATTGCCGGAATTTATATGAACATAGGGGAGAGGTATGTTAAAGCAGCCACTTCGTTGTCAAGGGAATTTTTAGGTGGCATTGTAGGGGAGCTGTTTCCTGAACCTGTGGTTAGGGTATGGGGTTCTCATAATGTTGATGTAACGCTGAACAGGACAGCAGATGGGAGGCTGGCAATAAATCTTGTTAATACATCCGGGCCACATGCTGATGAAAATGTTTATGTATATGATGAGGTACCGCCTGTAGGTCCGCTATATGTATCAGTACGCGTGGGGGACCGGAAACCATCCAGGGTTACACTGGAGCCGTACGGGAGAGAGCTGCCGTACATATGGGAGGATGAATGCGTAAAAATTGTTCTGCCAAGGCTCGAACTGCATGACATTATTGTAATAGATTGATGTTTATTGGTATATCAATGCAGTTTCTAGTAGGTTCTTTCGTGTTTCTATCGGATGTGTTTGTAGGATGATATTACATCAAATATACTTGGCTCATGATGTTTCTCTGTTTGAGTGTTTTAGACAGTTAACATTATAACAGAGAAATTGTCATGAGCTTTAATTTTTTATTGGTGTTTACAATTTTGCTCAAAAATTTAAGCGGCATTTTTTTCTGAATTTAGGTTGTCATTAGAGTAAGCCATCGGTTTTTTACTCTTCCTTTGGTTTGTTGGTATTCCCCAGATTTGGAGTGACTGATGGTTTTTTCTTCTTTATTTTACGAACTTGATTATACATGATCGTGCTAATACGTACATATAATAGCTTTTGGAGAAATAAATTGAAAGCTTGTCTCTCTGATTCAAAGAACAAAAATAAACAGTAATAATTTTCCTTTCTTTGAACAGTAGCACATCATAAAAATAATACCGTATACAGTAGTATATTATAAAAACTGACAAAATAATAAACATTTATACTGTTTAAAGAGTATTATTACAATTTGACTATTGGTTGTGAGTTCACAATTAACGGTTTTTAATGCCATATTTCAAAAAAACATGGAATCCTTTCTAAAAAACTGTCACCGCCGGGGTATAATTGACCTATAACGCCGGAAAGAAATTGACCCACACCAAACCAA